>JBBQTX010000037.1:0-12041 GCA_038234475.1 Caulobacterales bacterium
CGATAGGCCTCGTCGATCTCGGGCACATGGCTGTCGCGCTCGGCGAAGACCGGCACGGTCATGTCCGAATCGACCCCGAAGATCTCGCGCACTGTGGCGTGGCGATGGGGTTCCAGCGTCAGCAGGGGATCGGGGGAGGCCCCGAGAGCAGAGTCGGCGAGGGAGGTCATGGATGTGCGATTAGCGCAGGGCGGATGACACTTAAACCCCGCGTGTTTCGGCGGTGGTCTTTAAACGGTGGCGTGTCTGCTTGGGGAGCCACGAAGCCGGGGCACCCGGACGCCAGGGGGCAGGGTCCGTACTCAATACCGCTCATCCCCGCGAAAGCGGGGACCCAGTGCTTTGGGTGATCCGGCCGCGCCGACAGGCACGGACGGCTATCCCGAACACCCAGCCCAGCAAAAGAACTGGGTCCCCGCTTTCGCGGGGATGAGCGGAGGGTATGAACGGTTGATTTCGTTAGACTTCAAATGAATCCGGCCCCTTAGGCCAGTCCGGCCTTCTTCAGAGTCTTATAGGCCTTGATCACGCTTTGCAGCTTGGCCTCGGCCCCGCGGTCGCCCTGGTTCAGGTCGGGGTGGAAGCGTTTCAGCATCTCGTGATAGCGCGCCTTGATCCCGGCCTTGTTGGTGCGGGCGTCGAGGTCGAGCACGGTCAGGGCCGCGCGCTCCAGCTTGCCGAGGCGCAGCGTGTCCTCGCCCTCGGGTCCGGCCTGTTCCCGGGTGCGGCGGCCGAACAGGCCGAAGCTGTCCTGCCAGCTGCCCGCCCCCTTGGTGTTGGCCGTGCCCATCTTGGAGGCGAAGGCGGCGGCCTCACGGCTGAATTTGCCCGCCTTCATCTCCCAGGTCGGGCGGCCGCCGGTCATGGCCTCGTTTTCCTTGGCCGCGCGGACCTCGCCGTCGCTCATGCCGGCGTAGAAATTCCAGCCCTTGTTGTACTCGCCCGCGTGAGGCTGACAGAAGTCGTAGAAGTCGTTCAGCCGCTCGCGCGACTTGGGGGCCTTGGCCGTCGCGGGTCGGCGGCAGTCGGGCCACTGGCACGCCGTCTCGCCGGATTTCAGGTGCAGGACGTCGGCCTCCGCCGCCTCCTCGTCGGGACGCGGCGGCTTGATCCGCATATCCTTGAATCGCGGCTTGTATTGAAAGGCAGATGACATGGGCCGAAGTGTAAGGTCGAATTGGTCACCAACAAGGACACACCGATGGCGGAAGGCCCGATCGCGACGATTATCCGGGAAAAACTGACAGCCGCGCTTTCTCCGACACGTCTGGAGATCGAGGACGACAGCGCCCGGCACGCCGGCCATCACCACGAAGGCGGTCTGGACGGCCGCCCGGGCGGGGAGAGCCACTTCAACCTGACGGTCGTCGCGGCGGCTTTCGAGGGCCAGGGCCGGGTTCAACGTCAGCGTTCGGTCAACGCCGTGCTGCGGGACGAACTGGCCGGACCCGTGCATGCCCTGTCGATCCGGACCCTGTCGCCGCCGGAAGACGAAACGTAACGATTCCGGCCGTCCAGCGAAGCGGGCTTGTCGCAAAACGGCAGTCTTCACGTCGTCTTAGAAGGTTCCCTCTAGCGTCTGTCTCGGGTTGCACAGGTCTGGGGGCGCGCGGTGGTGGAATCGGACGGCATCGGCAAATCGGCTAACGGCGAGCCGGGCTCCGGCGAGGCCGCACAAGCCCTGCGTGCCATCCTGCAGACCCAATACCTCCGCTATCTGATCATCGCGAGCTGGGCCCTTGGCCTGTTTACGGTCGTCGGACCGATGTTGGCCGGCGTCTGGTTTGTCGGCACCGTCGGGGCCGGCACGCTGCGCGGCACCGTCGAAAAGCGCATCAGCGAAAGGGTCGGCTCCGGTTGGGGTCTCATTTTCCCCGCCGTCGCCACCGCCACGACCGCCGCCTGGGCCACGGCGCCCCTGCTGGCCTGGTTCTCGAACCATCCGTTCGGCCATCCCCTGGCCATGGCCCTGCTGGTTTCGGGCTATGTGCTGGTGTTTTCCCAGCTGCGCAGCTCGCCCAAACAGGCGCTGGTGATCTCGTCGCCCTATGGTCTGGCCGCGGGCGTCATTGCGGCGTCGTTGTGGAACACACCCCTGTTCCTGCCCTTCCTGTCGGTGATCCCGTTCACGGGCGCCGGCCTGTTCGTGCTGGTCACCATGACCATGCTGCGCGAGGAGCGGATCAAGGCCTTCCAGGAGCATCAGGCCCATCTGATCGCCGAGCTGGAAGCGGCGCGCGACAAGGCCAACGCCGCCAGCGACGCCAAGTCGAACTTCCTCGGCATCATCTCGCACGAGCTTCGCACGCCCATGAACGGCGTCCTGGGCGCGGCCCAGCTGTTGGGGGCGACCCGGCTGGAGGCGACCCAGCGGGAGTATCTGTCGATCATCCGCAACTCGGGCGACAATCTGCTGTCGCTGCTGAACGACATTCTCGACATGACCAAGATCGAGGCGGGCAAGATGACCTTCGAGATCGTCGACGTCTCGTTCGAGGATTTGCACAAGCGGGTCACCGGTCCCTTCGAGGCCCAGGCCGAAGCCAAGGGCCTGACGTTCGCGTCGCGCTTCGAGGGCGAGGTGCCCGCGGTGGTCCGCGGCGACCCCCTTCGGGTCTGTCAGGTGATCCACAATCTGCTGTCGAACGCGGTGAAATTCACCGACAGCGGCGAGATCACCTATGTGGTTCGCGGCGAACGGCTGACCGACCGGCGGGTGCGGTTCGATTTCGCCGTGACCGATTCGGGGGCCGGCATCTCCCCCGAAGATCTGGCGCGGCTGTTCCAGCCCTTCACCCAGGTCGATGCCTCGTCGACGCGACGCTTCGGCGGCACGGGCCTCGGGCTGACGATCTCGCGGCGCATGGCCAATATCATGGACGGCGACATCGGCGTGGTTTCCAGGGTCGGCCACGGCTCGACCTTCACCTTCTCGGTCGAGGCCGACGTGGTCGAATGGACCCGTCAGGCCCCCGCCGAGCCGATCCACGCCGAGGTCGAGGACGGTCGGTCGCTGAAGGTTCTGGTGGTCGAGGACCACCCGGTCAATCGCATGATCCTCGAGGCCTGGATGGGCTCGGCCGGCCACGTATCGGCGACGGCCGAGAACGGCCAGATCGCGGTCGACATGTCCGCGAAACAGACGTTCGACCTGATCATTATGGACGTGAACATGCCGGTGATGGACGGCCTGACGGCGACACGCGCGATCCGCGCCGCCCGCGGTCCGAACCAGGACACGCCGATCGTGGTGCTGTCGGCATCGGCCCGCCGCGAGGACCACGACGCCGGACTTGAGGCCGGTGCCGATGCCTATCTGAACAAGCCGATCGATTTCGCCGCCCTGGCCGGGGTCATGAACCGGGTCGGCGGCGGGCGGGCCGGCGTGCGGACCCTGACTGACCGCAACGAGACGGCCGAGGCCGCCTGACGCGGAAGGCGCGGCGGCGTTTTCTGTTGGTGGGCAAACGCCTACATAAGGTCCGATGCGCGCCTTCGCTGAACTTCTGGACCGACTGTCACTGACCGCGTCGCGCAACGCCAAGCTGGTGTTGGTGCGGGACTATCTGCGGCGCACGCCAGACCCCGACCGCGGCTGGGCGCTGGCGGCCCTGACCGGCGACCTGACCTTCGACGCCGCCAAGCCGGCGATGATCCGAAAGGCGGTCGAAGCGCGGGTCGATTCCGTCCTGTTCGGATGGTCCTACGACTATGTCGGCGACCTGGCCGAGACGGTGGCCCTGATCTGGCCGGCGGCTCCCGACCGCCGCCCGAACCGCGAGCCCGAGCTGAGCGAGATCGTCGAGGCCCTCCGCATCGCCAGCCGGAGCGAGATCCGGCCGCTGCTGGAAGGCTGGTTGGACGCGCTGGAACCCAAGGCGCGCTGGGCCCTGCTGAAACTGATGACCGGCGGCTTGCGGGTGGGTCTGTCCGCCCGGCTGGCCAAGACGGCGGCGGCGATGATGCGACCGACGGAGGTCAGCGCGCCGCCCGACCCGGCGGGCGACAAAGCAGCGACCCGTCTCGACCCGGTGACCGCCTCGGACATCGAGGAGATCTGGCACGCCCTGGCCCCGCCCTACGCCGACCTGTTCGCTTGGCTGGAGGGACGGGCGGACCAGCCCAGCGGGGATGCGCCGGGCCGTTTCCGACCGGTCATGCTGGCGGTGGCGCTCGACGAGGCGGTGGACCTCGCCCGGCTCGACGCCCGGGACCATGCCGCAGAGTGGAAATGGGACGGCATCCGGGTGCAGGCCGTCCGCGAGGGAGGGGTGGAGAAACTCTACTCCCGCACCGGCGACGAAATATCCGGGGCCTTTCCCGACGTCATGGCGGGCTTGTCGTTCGAAGGAGCGATCGACGGCGAACTGGTGGTCTGGCGCGCCACGGACGGTGAGGGCGGCGCAGTCGCGCCGTTCGGGGACCTGCAGCAGCGACTGAACCGCAAGGCCGTCGACGCCAAACTCTTGATGGCCTTTCCAGCGGCCATCCTGGCCTATGACCTGCTCGCCGAGGACGGGCAGGACCTGCGCGGGCTGACGCTGCGCGAGCGTCGGGCACGGCTGGAGGCGCTGGTGGCGGGCCACGGCGGCGAGCGCCTGCACCTGTCGCCCGTGATCGACCATTCCGGCTGGGAAGACCTGGCCCGGCTGCGGGCCGATCCGCCCGTCGGCGCGGCCGCCGAGGGCCTTATGCTGAAGCGGTGGGACAGCGTCTATGTCGCTGGACGGCCGAAGGGGCCGTGGTTCAAATGGAAGCGCGACCCCCACGTCATCGACGCGGTGCTGATGTACGCCCAGCGCGGCCACGGCAAGCGGTCCAGCTTTTATTCCGACTATACCTTCGGCGTCTGGACGCCCGACGGCCCGCTGACCCCGGTCGGCAAAGCCTATTTCGGCTTCACCGACGATGAGCTGAAACAGCTGGACAAATTCGTGCGCGACCACACCATCGATCGCTTCGGACCCGTCCGGTCGGTGCGGGCCGAACGGGATTTCGGCCTGGTGCTGGAGATCGCTTTCGAGGGCCTGAACCGGTCCACGCGGCACAAGTCCGGCGTGGCCATGCGCTTTCCCCGCGTCAGCCGCATCCGCTGGGACAAGCCGGCGCGTGAGGCCAACACCATCGGCGACGTGATGGTCCTTCTGAACGCGATCGAGAGCGGCGGCGGCCGCCTCTCTCAGGCCGTGGGACGCTGAAGCCGCCAATCGGGATCACGGTCGTCGGTCAGTCCGCATAGTTGCAGAAAGCCGATCACCGCGAGCGTGCGTCGCGGGCTTGGAGAGGCCAGAAAGTGCTGAGGCGACGATTCCGCGCGGGCCATCAGGGGCAATACGGTCCAGCGTTCCGGAAACCGGCGGACTTCGATGTGCGGATCGGCCTTCAGATGCGGGCAGTAGCGCAGCGACCGGTCGACGCAGGCCTTGTGGAGCGGCGCGATGGCCCCGGCGTCGATCAGGACGCTGTCATCCGGGATCCCGACCGACAGGCCGTCGCCGCAGCCTTGTGCCCGCAGGCGTCCGGCGGTCACCGGATGGGCGACCTGGGTCCAGCGATCTTCGGCGACCGTCGGTTTCCCGCACATCGGGCAGCGCATGTCGCGCACGGAAAGCCTTTGCCGCACGGCATGGTTCTGGGAGTAAAGCGGCTTGCCGACGGCGGGATTATCCGCCTGCAGTATGGCCGGCGCGCCCCCGACGGACGTGCAGGGACCGATCCCCAGCGCCGGCTCGCCCGTCCAGCTGGTGACCCAGGGCACATCGATGCCGACCTTCAGGGCAGACTGTTGCATCGCGCTCCCTCGCGCCCCGATCTAGGCCCGACCGGCACCTTGTAGAAGCGGAAAAGCGTGGACCGGGCTGGCAAAGCGGCCGTCACGCGGTAGACCCCGTTCATGGCCAGTTCGATCCCGACCCTGAACGATGCGCTCACCGCCAGCCAGCGGGCGGCCACCGTCGACGCCGCCCTGATCACCAAGGTCACCGAGATGGCGGGCGATTTCGCCATCAACCTGGTGCTTGCCGTCGTCATCCTGACCGTGACGGTGATCGCCGCGCGCTGGGCCGGCGGGGCGACCCGCCGGGGCCTGACGCGGGTGCGCGGCTTTCGCCACGATCAGACGGTGCTCAGCTTCGCCGTGCAGGTGGTGCGGGTCATCATCTACATCATCGGCTTCATCGCCATCCTGCAGCGGCTGGGCGTGCAGACGACCTCGATCATCGCGGTGCTCGGCGCCGCGTCGCTGGCGGTCGGCCTGGCCCTGCAGGGCACGCTGTCGAACGTCGCGGCCGGGGTGATGCTGCTGATCCTGCGACCCTATCGCGTCGGCGACCTGATCGATGTCGGCGGTCGGGTCGGCAAGGTCCAGCGTCTGGACCTGTTCCTGACCCAGATGTCGGACGCCGACAACGTCAAGATCGTCGTCCCGAACGCCAAGGTGTTCAGCGACACCATCCTGAACCTCTCGGGCCAGAAGACGCGGCGGATGGAGCTGAAGATCGGCGTCGGCTACGGCGACAATCTGAACTTGGCGCGCGCGGCCCTGGTTGGGGCGGCGGCGGCGCATCCGCACGTTCTGGCCGACCCCGAGCCGTGGGCCGGAGTCACCGCCCTGCTCGACAGTTCGGTCGAGATATCGCTTCAGGCCTGGACGAAATCGGACGATTACTGGCAGGCCAAGGCCGATGTGCTGCAGGCGGCCAAGGAGGCGCTGGACGCCGCCGACATCGAAATCCCCTTCCCCCATCAGGTCGCCGTGGCCTATGGCGAAGCCGACGAACCCGAGGTGCCGCCGCCGGCGACGCGCAGGGTCCGTAGGGTCAGGACCGGCGATCCGTCGCCGGGCGACGCCCATCAGGACAGCGGCAGCGAGGGCTGAGGCGTGCGCTACGATTTCGGATCGGACAACACCGCCGGGATGGCACCCGCGGCGATACAGGCGATGATCGCCGCCAACGAGGGCTTCGCCCGGGCCTACGGTACCGACGACGTCACGGCCCGCGCCGCCGACCTGATCCGCCAGCGGCTGGACGCGGATGCCGATATCCGCTTCGTCTTCTCCGGCACCGCCGCCAATGCCATCGCCCTGGCCATACTGGCCTGGCCGCATGAGGCGGTGCTGGCCCATCACGCCGCCCACATCTGCACCGACGAGACCGGCGCGCCCGGCTTCTTCGGCTCCGGCGTCGGTCTGATCGGTCTGCCGGGGGTCTCGGGCAAGATCGATCCGGTGGCTCTGATGTCCGCGCTGGAGGCGGTCGAGGTCGGGCATCGCCAGCCGGCGGCGGCGCTGAGCCTGACCCAGTCCACCGAATACGGCACCGTCTATACCGAGGAAGAACTGCGGCATTTGATCGAGCCGGTGAAACGGATGGGCTACGGTGTGCATATGGACGGTGCGCGGCTGGCCAATGCCGCTGCGGGCGGTTTCGACCTGACCCTGATCGCCCGGCTGGGCGTCGATGTGCTGGTCTTCGGCGGGGCCAAGGCGGGGGCCAACTGCGCCGAAGCGATCGTCCTGTTCGACAAGTCTCTGGCGCGCCGCATCGACAACCGGCTGAAACAGGCCGGCCAGACGGCCTCCAAGGCCCGGTTCCTCGCCGCGCCCTTCCTCGGCCTGCTGGAGTCCGGCGCGTGGGAGGATGGGGCCGCCCACGCCAACCTCATGGCCCTCCGCCTCGCCGACGGCATCGCGGCCCGCTCGCCGTTCGGCCTCGCCCATCCGGTGCAGGCCAATGCGGTCTTCGCCGCCCTGCCGCCCGAGGCGCATCAGCGGCTCAACGACCTCGGCTGGGCCTGCTATCGCTTCGACGACGGCTCGGTCCGCTTCGTCTGTTCGTGGGCGACGCAGGAACAGGCCGTGGACGATCTGCTGGAGGCGATCGCCGGTCTCTGATCCAGGGTGCCGTGCCGCTTCGCGCTGGACACGGGCGTGGGCTTGGAACAAGGCGGGATCGTAACCGTTCGATGGCCGGATACGAATGACGACCCGCGGATGTCTCAGGGGCTACGAAATATGACAGCGTCGCCACGCACAAGTGCGCAGCCCACAGAGGACGCGGCGGCCTTTCTGCGCGTCCGCGAGGCCATGCCCGCGCTGGCCGCGCGCCTGTCGGCCGAGGATCTGGCCGCCCAGTCGATGCCGGATTGCAGCCCGGGCAAATGGCACCTGGCCCACACCAGCTGGTTCTTCGAGGCCATGATCCTGGCGCGGGAGCCGGGTTACTTGCCGGTCGATCCGCGCTTTCAGGCGCTGTTCAACAGCTACTATGAGGCGTTGGGACACCGGGTCGACCGGCCCGAGCGGGGCCTGATGACGCGTCCGTCGCTGGACGAGGTGCTGGCCTATCGTCGCGAGATCGACCGTCGGATGGTGGCGTGGCTCGACGACGGGCCCGCCGGCGCCTTCGAGCGCTATCTGTTCACCCTCGGCCTGCATCACGACCAGCAGCACCAGGAGCTGTTCCTGATGGACCTGCTGCACCTGATGTCGCGCTCGCCGCTGGATCCGGCCGCCTACACCGCCGAGCCGCGCGCGCGTCCGGTCGAACCATCGACGGGTGGCTGGAGCCGGTTCGGTGGCGGTCTGGTCACCGTCGGCCACGACGTCGCGGACTTCGCCTTCGACAACGAGGGGCCGGCCCATCGGGTCTGGCTGGAGCCCTATGCGCTTGCCGATGATCTGGTCACCAATGGCGACTGGCTGGGGTTCATCGCCGACGGCGGCTATGCCCGGGCCGAGTTGTGGCTGGCGGATGGCTGGTCCGCGGTGAAGGCCGAGGGTTGGACCGCGCCGCTGTACTGGCGGGACGAAGGGTCGGACTGGACCGTCATGACCCTGACCGGGCGACAGCCGGTTGATCGCGACGCCCCCGTGCGTCACATCAGCTTCTACGAGGCCGACGCCTTCGCCCGCTGGGCTGGCAATCGGCTGCCCACCGAGGCCGAATGGGAGCATGCGGTCAAATGTCGCTCCGCCGCGCCGGGCAACGCCTTTGGCGAGGTCTGGCAGTGGACCTCCAGCGCCTACGCCCCATATCCCGGCTTCCGGCCCACCGAGGGGACGGCGTCCGAGTACAACGGCAAGTTCATGGCCAATCAGATGGTGCTGCGGGGCTCGAGCTTCGCGACGCCGGTCGGGCATCAACGGGTCAGCTATCGCAACTTCTTCTATCCGCATCAAAGGTGGGCGTTCATGGGATTGCGACTGGCCGGAGATGCCATCAGCGCGCCCGTGCGGGCGAGCCAGGAAGGCGAGACCGCCCGCTTTCGCCGCGACCTGATCGCCGGCCTGTCGCGCTCGCCCAAGACCGCCTCGCCGAAATGGTTCTACGACGCCGAGGGCTCGCGCCTGTTCGAAGAGATCACGCGGCTGCCGGAATACTATCCAACCCGCCAGGAGGCGGCCTTGCTGCGCCGCGTGGCCCCCGAATGGGCGGTTCAATTCGGGGCCGAGGCGGTGCTGGTCGAGTTCGGCTCGGGGGCCAGCGAAAAGACCCGCATCGTTCTGGACGCCGCGCCGGACCTCGCCGCCTATGTGCCGATCGACATCAGCGCGGACGCGCTCGATGCCGCCGCACGGCGAATCGCCGACGCCTATCCGGGACTGACGGTCTCGCCGCTGGTCGGCGATTTCCTGCTTCTGGGGGCCCTGCCGGCGGGGATCGCGCGCGGACGCCACGTGGGCTTCTTCCCCGGCTCGACCATCGGCAATCTGGAGCCGACCGAGGCGGTGGCCTTCCTGAAGGCGGCGCGGGCGCTTCTGGGCGACGAGTCCCTGTTCATCCTCGGCGTCGACCTGATCAAGGAGCCCGAGGTTCTGCTCGCCGCCTATGACGACAGCCAAGGCGTCACCGCCGCCTTCAACCGCAATCTTCTGGTCCGCGCCAATCGCGAACTGGGGGCGGATTTCGACACCGACGCCTTCACCCACCGCGCGGTCTGGAACGCCGACCAGTCGCGGATGGAGATGCATCTGGAGGCCAAACGCGCCCTGTCCGTCCGGATCGCCGGGCAGGCGGTCGTGTTTCACGCCGGGGAGACGATCCACACCGAGAACAGCCGAAAATTCTCCGAGGACTCCATTCGCAGCCTCGCCGCCGCGGCGGGCTGGCGTGTCGACGCCTTCGCCCGCAGCGAGTCCCCGTCCGTGGCCCTGGCGCTGCTGGTGGCGTGAGACGCGGGCGGCGGTTGGTTACCTGAAAAACCAGGGACTGGCGTCGGCCATCGCCGAAGCTGAGTCCGGTCGACAGATAGGGCGGGCTTGCGGATGCTCAGGCCCTGAGAGATGAAAGTCGAGGGTGAGAGCTCAGGATCCCCGGATCAGGTTGACCAGATAGTGGCCCGCCTCATGCTCCTCATAGCTTGTGACCTGGATCGCGGTCCCGATGGCAAAGGCCACGGTTACCGCCATTGACATGGCCGCAAACATCGGCGCGGGCGTATCTGCCCGCAGCTGGAAGTTACCTTCATGCGTGCCATCCGACACATGGAATGAGAACAGACACGATGCCGGGCTTCCACCGGATGCTTCGTAGCTTTTCACCGTTCCCGAAATAATGAACGGCGGATCAATGTAGGTTGTGCCCTCGGCCAAACTGTCCCCCTGGTCGGCTTTGATGCCGGTCTGATGCTGACCGCCAACGGTCGATCAGCGCCCGGGGAGAACCAATCACACAAAGGCTTGAAGTCAAATGCCGACTTCGCCACGACCCTCCCCGCCCTCGGCCCAGGGTTGACGGTTCGAGGTTCACAGCCCCTCGATACGGACCGCGCGAGGCGCGGATGGTGAAGCAGCCCTCGGCTCAGGATGGTCAAGCCCGTCCACAGGCCAAGCAAAAAGGGCGGCACCTTCCAGCGCCGCCCTCTTCATGCTTCCGTGCCGCAGAGCCCCTATTCGGCATCGGTCGCGGGGTCCTTGCGGGCGCCGTGGGAGGCTTCGCCGCCCTTGCGACCGGCTTGGGCCGCCAGGCTGCGATCCTGCGAGAAGCTGCGCTTTTCGCTGGGCACGCTGGCCCCGCCCTTGCGGGCGATCTCGCGCTGGCGTTCCGGATCCATCGAGGCGAAGCCCCGCTTGGAGACGCCGGAGGCCCGGGTGGTCTGACCTTCAGCCATCGGGTGTTTCCTTTCTTGACGACAAAATCGGTTTGATGAATGAACCCGCGTGGCCCGCTCCGGTTCCGCTTGCCGTCCGCTGGAACGCGAACGAATCGCGGGGTTTGCCGGTCGACAGGCGCGATCAGGCGTAGGGCCGCGCATCGCCTTCGCCGCCGCCGCCGGGATCCGGCTGCGGCATTTCCTCGGGCCGCCGGCCCGGGTCGATATCGGGGCCGGGCGGGTCCGGCGGCGTGATCTCGGGGACGCCGCCGGGGTTATCGGGTTCGATAAAGGTCATGACGATCTCCTTTCGTCCAACCGGAACGCCGCGCCGAAGCCTCTGTTCAATCACGATCGGGAGGGGTGCCGATTTCGGCGGAACCGGGTCGCCGGCGACGGATTGTCCCAGCCGGCCCCCTTGGCCCAAGGAGTTCATCATGACCGAGACCTGGACCGGCCCGACCGCCTCGGAAGATATCGACGCCGCGACCGACGCGACGACCGCGCAACTGGATCGTCAGGCCGACGCCATGCTCATGGAAGGCGAGAGCCCGACCTTCGGGTCCCCGCCGTTGCGCGACGCCGTCCACGACGACGTCACGGCCGCTCGAGACTGGGGGCGCAACCGCGCCCGGCGCCTGAAGGGCGCGGTCGAGGCCGAGCCGGTCAAGGCGTCGTTGTACGCCCTCGGCCTCGGTGTCGTGATCGGCCTGTTGATCGCGCGCTGCCGCGCGATCAGGCGGGGCCGTTGGCCGGTCGCGCGATGGGTGCCCGGCCCAGCGCCGCGTCTGACACATAGGGGTTGGAGCGCCGCTCGGCCCCGAACGTCGAGGTTGGACCGTGGCCGGGCACGAAGGCGACGTCGTCGCCCAGCGGCCAAAGCTTGGTGACGATGGCGTTCAGCAGGCTGGCGTGGTCGCTGCGCGGAAAGTCCGTGCGGCCGACCG
>JBBQTX010000038.1:0-11939 GCA_038234475.1 Caulobacterales bacterium
CGCATAAATCCTGATAAGTTCTTCGACCGCCGCCAACTGGGCGTCGCTGGAAACCACGATGGTCAGTCCGCACGCTTCGGGCGAAACCGTCGCCCGCTCGGCCCGCCGAAAACCCACGCCGCCGCCACTGAGCCCGCCCCCGGCCGGATCGGTCTCGATCCAGCCGCCCAACGCCGTGACGTCCTCAAGCCGGACACCCTCGTCGACAGGCACCGGCTGAATGACGCGCACATAGCCGAGATAATGCCCCGTGGTCTGCCCGCCGGTCCCGACGGTCATGCACCCTGATAGCGCCAAGACCGCCGTGATCGCGACTATTGCTTTCATGGTGGCCCCGTTCGCACGTGCAGGTTGACCACATAACGCAGGTCTCCGCAAGACACCCGGAACTGCCGCGCTTCGCGTGTGTTGTGCCGGAATACCTGAACTCCGGGAGCGACTTCATGGCCGACAACAACACCAACAGCGGCGGCGGCAACGCCGGCCTGGCCTTCATCGTCGGCGGCATCGTCGTCGTTCTGGCCATCGTGGCCTATTTCGTCTTCTTCCGCGGTGGGGCCCCGGAGAGCAAGGACATCAACATCGACGTCGACCTGCCGGAGGTTTCCGCCCCCGTCGTTCCGACCGCGAACTGACCGATGACCGACCCTAACCTCCCCCCGCCCGAGCGCCCCGAAGTCGTCCATCAAACCACGATCAACAATCCGCCCCCGCGCAGCGGCGGGGGCGGCGGCTGGATCGCTTTTCTGGTGGGTGGCCTGATCGTGGTCCTGATCGTCATCGGTATCTTGGTGTTCACGGGTGGCGGCATGAACCCCGCCAAGGACACCCGTATCGACGTCGACATCGATATGCCGCGTCCGGAAATGCCCGACGGGCCGACGATGCCCGAGCTCCCGACCCTGCCGCCGGTGGAACGCCCCGTCCTGCCGTCGCCGGACCCCGCGCCGGCCGGCTGATCGTCAGCGCAGCTGGTAGCTGACGGTCGCCACGACCCGCACCCGCTTGTTCAACGAGGTCGATTCGCTGTCGATGTCCTCGCGCGCGAGGATTTCGAACGAGCCCTGCGTCGCCTGACGGATCGGACCCAACGGGGCGCCGGAATCCTTGGCGAATTGTTCAGCCCCCGAGCGGGCGGAGGCCGTGGCCTCGGCGATCATCGACGGGCGCACATCGTTCAGCTTGGTGAAGACATAGGTCGGGGCGGCGAAATCCAGCTGCACGCCCTCGCGGACCAGATCGTTCAGCGCCCGCTCGGTCTGGGCCACGCGCTGAACGTCATTGGTCCTGACCGTCACGCCTTGGGACAGGATGTAGCGGACGATGTTCTCGGTCGAACCATATTCCCTCGCCTTGGTGTCCGTCACCTGCAGCCGCCCTATGGTGACCGCCTCGTCGGCATAGCCCTGACGCTTGAGGAAGGCACGAACCAGCGCCAGGTCGGTATCGACCTTGGCCTGCGCCGTCGGCAGGTCGTCGTTGGCCGCCTTGAAGCTGAGCGTCAGCACCGCCAGATCGGCGACGACATTGCGTTCCGCCACGCCGCGCACCGTGACTTGCCGGTTTCCGACCTGGGCATTGACCACGCCCGAGCCGATGAAGGCCCCCGAGCCGATCAGTCCGACGGCGATCAGGCCCCCGAACACGACGGCTGGCAGCAGCGATTTGTCGATCTTGTCGAGCACGGTGATTATCCTTCTGGAACCCCGAACATGGGCCAACCTTGGCCGCTGTCAATCGGTCGAATCGGGTTCCGTGAAAGACCGGTCGCCGCCCGACCAGGCCAGCGCCAACAGACGGCAGGCCGAGGCCAGCGGGGTTCGCCCCCGATGCTCGTCGATCCGCTTCATCAACCCGGCCTGCGACAGGCCCGCAGCCGCCGCGACCGCGTCCAGAACCGTCCAGAACGCAGGCTCCAGCGCCACCGAGGTCGCATGGCCCGACAGCGATACCGACCGCTTTTTCAGCATCAGTCCCGCCGCGATTTAAGCGCCCGATCCTCGATCCGGATGCGCCAGCCGACCAGCAGCGCATTGGCCAGGCTCCAGACCAGCGCGATCCAGACCTGGTCGAAGGCCAGCGGCAGCACGGCGATCTCCAGAGACGCCACCACATAGTTGGGGTGCCGCACGAACCGGTAGGGTCCGCGCCGGACCAGCGGTGCGTCGGGCAGGGTGATGATCCGCGTGGTCCAGAATCGTCCCAGCGTCGCGATCACCCACAGCCGCCCGAACTGCAGCGCGACGTAAAGCGCCAGCCACCACGGGTTCGGCACGGTCGTCCAAGGCGTGACGATGGCGATGGCCGCCAGCCAGCTGGCATGCAGCAGGACGAACAGCGGATAGTGCGCGGCCCCGACCTCGGTCGCCCCCTCGGCCAGCAGCCGACGGGTATTCCGGTTCGCCAGCCACAGTTCCCACAGCCGCTGCGCCGCGACCAGCGCGAGCACCCCCCACAACCACATCAGGCGTGAACCAGCATCAGCGCGGCGGTGAAGCCCGGCCCGAGAGTCGTCAGCAACAGGGGTCCCTTCGCCCCGTCGTCCAGCATGGCCTTGAGCACGAACAGCACCGTCGCCGCGCTCATATTGCCGTGGTCGCGAAGAATCTCGCGGGTGTAGACCAGCGCCCCGTCCTCGAGGCTGAAACAGGCCTCCAGCGCGTCGATGACCTTGGCCCCGCCCGGATGGCAGACGAACCCCCCGACGTCGGCGAGCGGCAGACCCTGTCTCGCCAGAAAATCCATCGCGATGGGCCGGAAATCGTCACGCACCAGGCTCGGGATGTCACGGCTGAACACGACCTTCAGTCCGTCGTCGGCCACGTCCCAGCCCATGACATCAAGACTGTCGGGCCAGGTGTGCTCCCGGCTGGCCCCCAGCACCGGTCCCTGCGCATCCTCGCGGCAGGAAACCACCGCTGCGGCCGCGCCGTCCCCGAACAGGGCGGTGGCGACCAGATTGCTCTTGGAACGGTCCTGGGCCCGGAAGGTGAGGGCACACAGTTCGACCACCAGCAGCAACACGCGCTCGTCCGGATACGACCGGGCGATGTCGGCCGCCCGCGCCAGTCCGATCACGCCGCCGGCGCAGCCCAGACCGAAGATCGGCAGGCGTCGCACATCCGGCCGGAACGGCATCACCTGCATCAGCCGCGCGTCCAGCGCCGGTGTCGCGATGCCGGTGGTGCAGACTACGACGATGGCATCGATGTCCTGTGCGGCCAGTCCGGCCTGATCCAGCGCCTTGCCGGCGGCGTCGGCCAGCACCTTGACGGCGTTCTCGAGGAACAGATCGTTGCGTTCGGAAAAGCTGTGCGGCTTCAGATACCATTCGATCGGCTCGCACGAATGCCGGGTCTCGATCCGGGCGTTGCGATAGATCGGAGCCAGCCGCTCGAAGCCGCCGTGGGTGGTGGCGAACATTTCCGCCCCATTGGCCGCCACATCCTCCTGGCGCAGCAGATGCGGTGGCCAGGCGAGGGCGAGCGAGACCAGCCGGGGAACCGATGCGGGGGTGGGTAAGGGCATCGAGGCGCTGCTTTCAAAATATGTTGTCGCTGTTAATCCAAGCTGAGCAAGGCCGTTCCAACCGGACGCCACATTCGCTACAATGCATCATCCTCCCGGACGCCGCCATGACCCTGATCCCCGCTGAAATCGACGACTTCCACAAGGTCCGTTCCGAACGGCTGCGCCCGATCACGGCTCTGAAGGCCTTTCGCCGGCTGATCCGCGACAAGGAAGACACCGGTCAGGTGTTCCGCATCATGCAGGCGCTAAGCGGCCGCTCGGTCTCGCGCGGCTATCAGCGCATGCTGTCGACCATGGAGGGCGGGCGACAGGCCTTTCTGCGTGACGAATTGGCGCACAGGCTGGACGATCCGGTCTGGCTGGCGCGCTTTCAGCCCGGCACCGTCGGCGCGGCCTATCGCGCCTTTCGCGAGGTGCGCGGCTTCACCGCCGACGGCCTTGCCGATGTCGAGCGCGAGGTCGCGCCGTGGATCGACGCGCCCCACCCGATCACCTGGTATTCGCGCCGCCTGCGCGACATCCACGATATCTGGCACGTCCTGACCGGCTACGGCACCGACGCGCTGGGCGAGGCCTGCGTGGTCTCCTTCTCCTATGGCCAGACCCGCAATCTCGGCTTCGCCTTCATCGGCTGGGGTGCCGCCCGCGAGATCCAGCGCGAGGTCCGTTCCATCCCGGCGCGTCGCGCCGTCTGGCAGGCTTACCGAAACGGCAAGGCGGCCCGCTGGCTGCCCGGGCTCGACTATGAGGCGCTGTTCGAACAGCCGCTCGACACCGTCCGTCAGCGGCTGAACATCGCGCCGGCCACGGTCTATGCGGACGTACCCGCCGAGATTCGCGCCGGGCTAAAGCTCCGCGGCTGATCGCGGCTTCCGGCCGCCATAAGGCCTGTTGGTGCCGTGCCGCCCGAAACCCGGCTTGCGTCGCCCGGGTGCATCCTCCACTTGGCGCGGGTGAGCCTCCCCAGCGATTCCCGCCCCATCCGTCCGTCCTTGTCGCGGACAACCCTGCTGGGCATCGGCGGGGTGATCATCTGCGCGGTGATCTGGGGCACGACCTGGTACGCCATCACCCTGCAACTCGGCACCGTGGCCCCGCTCGCCTCCATCGTCTGGCGCTTCGGCCTGGCCTCGGCGGTGCTGTTCCTGGGCTGCCTGATCGCCCGCCAGAATCTGCGGCTGACCCGCGCCCAGCATCTGGCGGCGCTGGCGCAGGGGGCCTTCGTTTTTTCGATCAGCTACAGTTTCACCTATGCCGCCGAGGGCCACGTCGCCTCGGCCATCGTCGCCGTCACCTTCGCGTCCCTGACCTTCATCAATCTGGTGCTCTTCCGCCTTGCCGCCGGTCAGAAAGCCGCCGCCGCCTCATGGGGCGGGGCGATCCTCGGCCTGATTGGCGTGGCCGTGCTGTCGGGTGGAGAGGTGCTAAAGGCCGGCTTCGACGGTCAGGCGGCCCTGGGGGTTGGTCTCGCCCTTATCGCCACCACCGCCTCGGCCTTCGGCAATTTCTTCGCCTGGAAGGGTCAGGTGCATGGCTCGGCGGCGATACCCTCGACGACCTGGGCCATGGCCTATGGCACAGGCCTGCTCGCGATCTACGGCCTCGCCACCGGCGTCGAGTTCAGCATCGACCCCAGCTTCACCTATGTCGGATCGCTGCTCTATCTGGCCCTGTTCGGATCGGTGATCGCCTTCGGCCTGTATTTCGCCCTCGCCAGAACCATCGGCTACGCCATGGCCAGCTATATCTCGGCCCTGACCCCGCCGATCGCCATGCTGGTGTCCGTGGTGTTCGAGGGGGCCCGGTTCGGCTGGCCCGCCCTCGCCGGTCTGCTTCTGGTGCTGTCCGGCCAGGCGCTGCTGATCCGCGCGCCCAAGGCCGAGAGCTAGCCGAACCAGCCGCGTTTTTTCTTCGTCGGGGCCGGCACCGTCTCGGGGGCCTCTTCGCCGTCGGCGGCTCTGGTCCCGGTCAGGCCCTTGCGGCGATCGTACTCCGCCTGGGCCCGGCGGATGGCGAGCAGGGCGATCAGTCCGGCGGACACCTGTCTGGAATAGCCACCCATCTCAATCCTCCCGCTTCTGTCCATCCAGAAGCCGCCGCGCCCGCTCCCGTTCCGCCTCGGCTCGCGTGCGCTCTGCCTTCGACAGCCCATGGGCTGCGCGATGGACCCCGACCGAGGCCTTCGCCGCGGCCTTCGCCCGGTCCTTGCGTGCCCGGTTCAGATTGACGATCTCGCCCATTCCAGGCCTCCGCGATGCAACCCGACGGTCGGTTGGGCGATTTAGTCCGGACAACGTACCGTCAGGAGATCCCATGATAGACCCGTCTCAAATCCGCGAACACCTCGAAGTCGTCGGCTCCGACGGCGAGCACGTCGGTCGCGTCGACCACGTCGTCGGTGACCAGATCGAACTGGCCAAGCTCGACCTCGCCGGCGACTTCAAACATCACATGATCCCGGTCAGCTGGGTCGACCATGTCGACGAGCACGTGCACCTCAATGTCACCAAGGACGACGCCAAGGCCCGCTGGACCGAGAAGCCGCACTGATGCCGTGACTTAGGCCGGGCGCCTTTCGGGAGCGAAATCCGGGCGTGGAGGCGATCGCGTCCGGACCAATCTCTCTCCAGGAGCGGGGCGGGAACGTCAGGCTCCCGGCGTTTCGGTTTCGACCGCCGGCGGGATCACGACTTTCTTCTCTCCCAACTCCTCCATCAGTCGCCAACTCCGGGTGCGTTCGACGAAGATGCGGTTCGCGATCTCCTCGGGCACGGCGTCCGCCATGACGGCGTTCATGTCGAGTTCCATCGCCTTGCTGCGGAGATAGTAGCTGTGCTCGGCCCAGCGATCGACGCCCGGGGCGACCTTGCGGCAGTCCACGGGCACAACCTTCTTGGGCAGCAGATCGACCAGCCTGGGTCCGTCCGAGCCCAAGCGGTCCGGATTTGCCTTGGTCTTGTCGGAGATCAGCAGCGCTCGGTCGCCCGGGTTGAAATAGACCGTCACCTGGCGCCCGATCCGGGGCAGCAGACGCAACTTGGTCTCATGTTCGAAGGTGTCGTCGTCTTCATCGGGTGCCGCCATCATGATCTGGTCAAACAGGCGGATCAGGCTGTCCCGATCCTTGGCGATCAGCGCCTGCAGCCCGTTGCGCAGCACATAAGCACCCATGCTGTGCGCGAGCAGGTGGATGCGCCGCTGACAATAGTCCTCCTCGGGCAGCACGGTGACGAATTCCCTCAGCTTCAGGAAGGCCCGGGCCAGCGCGGGGCCCGAGACGCGGGCGTCTTCCCGGTCGCTGTAGTAGGACATCAGTGGCACCGCGCTGCCGTCTGATGGCCAGCTGAAGACGACGAGGTTCACGTCGCGGCCCTCGACCTTCAGGCTCTGGCCCAGCAGGGCCCCGGCGTCGAGCGCGCCGAGGAACGAGACGTTGAAGCCGTGGATGAAGACCAGTGTGTCGGTCTTTTTCGAACCAGCCATGACCTTGCGGAGCTCTTCCATGAACATGCCGCCGCCGGTCTTGTTAATGTCGGTTCCGGCCTTGTTGTCCGGGTAAACGTGCAAATCATGCAGCTTGGGTTTGCTCTTGTTTTTCTCGTAGTCCGCATAGCCGAAGCGCAGGGCCGCCACCCCGTCCGGATTGAATGATTTGCCGAACACCAGAAGCTTGTTGTCGTCCAGATGGTTTCGGTTCGTCACGAAGAACACGCGTACTTTCGCCATCGTCCCCTCCATAGTCCCCGCGAAGTCCGCAAGCCGGGATTGTAAACATTCTAATCGTCTACTGAGGATTGGGCAAGGTGCCGCTCGGGCAGCGCCTCGTTTACCGCGAATTCACGAGGGCGCGCCGGGCGCGGAGTCTATGCATGACGGCATGATCCGCCTGATCCTCAATCTACTCTGGTTCATCTTCGGCGGCTGGCTTTCCGGCCTGCTGTGGCTCCTGGGCGGCGCGATCCTCGCCCTGACCATTGTCGGACTGCCGTGGACGTTCGGGCCTGGCGTATCGCCGGCTACTCCTTCTGGCCGTTCGGCCGCGAGGTGGTCTGGCGCGACGCGTTCACCGGGCAAAAAGACATTGGCACCGGCTGTCTCGGTGTCGGCCTGAACGTCGTCTGGTTCGTGTTCGCGGGCTGGTACATCGCCCTGTCTCACCTCATTATCGCGGTGGCCGAGTTCGTCACCGTCATCGGCATCCCGTTCGCGCTCAAGGATCTGGAGCTGGCCAAACTGGCGTTGGCTCCGATCGGCCGCACGATCCGTGACAAGCCCTGATCAGTCGTCGGCGAGCAGGACCTCCAACATCATCTCTCGCCGGGTCAGGAAATTGCGCGTGACCTGGAAATGGTCGGTATCCTCGTATTCGATCCGGTCCACGCCGTGCTCGGACACCTGATAGATCCAGGCGTTCGGATACCCTAGGAAGATCGGCGAATGGGTGGCGATGATCAGCTGCGACCGCGCCAGCACCAGTTCGTGCATCTTGGCCAGGAAGGACAGTTGCCGCGACGGCGACAACGCCGCCTCGGGCTCGTCAAGAATATACAGGCCGTCACCGATGAACCGGTTCTCGAACAGGGCGAAGAAGCTCTCGCCATGCGACTGTTCGTGCAGGGATTTGTCCCCGTAGCGCGTGCCGCCCGCCGCCTCGAGATAGCTGGCCGTGGTGAAGAAGCTCTCGGCCCGGAGAAAGAAGCCGTCCTGCAATCTCAGCGGCGACTTCACGGGTCTGACGAACCGATGAAGCGGCGAGTGCGACTCCCGCGTCCCGAACCGGTGCTCGCGCCCGCCACCCTCGGCATTGAAACCCCAGGCCACCGCGAGCGCCTCTATCAGCGTCGACTTGCCCGACCCGTTCTCACCGACCAGGAAGGTCACATTGGGGTGAAACGCCAGTGAATACAGCGCCCGCACGGCTGGCAGGTTGAACGGATAGACAGCCTCATCCCACCCCTCGCGCCGCTCGAACCGCGCCTCGATCCAGTAGGGACGGGTGAGGGCGGTCATCTTCAGAAACCGGTGAACAGGCGGTCGAGGGCGCGGCGGATGTCGTCTTCGCGTCCCCGGATTGAGCCGACAGGACTGCGGAGCTCCCGCAGTTCGAGTCCGGTCATCGAGGCGACGTCCAGCAGATAGGATTCGCCGTCAAAGGTGATCGGTACAACCACCTGGGTATTCGTCGCCCGCGCCTGGCCCCGCATCATCGGAGCGACCATCACCGTGTCCATGCCGTCCAGATAGTGGGACTGCAGCACACAGACGAAAGGCGCGTCACTCGCGGTGAATGAACCTGGATTGGCGAAGACGTCGAACTGGCGGATCACCAGCGCCGCCACTCCGCACCGAACACACCATGCTTGGCCACGAACTCATTGTGAATCTTGATCGCCTCGGCGTTCTCTTCCGCCCAGCGCTTCGCCCGCGCCTCGGCTCCCGCCGGATCGACCTTCTGCAGGTGCAGTCTCAGTTGCACCTCGCTCATGCCGGCGATGGAAATACCCAGCCGCCCGGCCTGTTCGACCAGTTCCGGCTCGATGTCGGGGTTGAGCTCGATCTTGTCCATGGCTCGAGGTTACCGCGAAATCGAACGCCTCGCCACCAACCCCGACTAGGCGCCGGATGATCCGGCTTCGCCTGCCGCTTCCAGCGGACGCCACTCCAGACCGCCAGGCAGAGCGACATCGGCGTAGTCCTCCTGCAGAACGGGCCTTCGTATCGCTACCGTGGCTCGGTCGGACGATCAGGGAGAATGACTGATCAGCCTGCCGTCTGCACCGCGTTCGATCGCTTCCTGAACCATGCCTCGACCTCCGCGGCCTGTTTGCGGAAGGCCGCATTGATCGGCTCCACGCCGTACTGGCCGCCGTCGAAGAACAGCACCGCGTGTTCATCATCCTCGCGGTCTCCCAAGATGACCCCAAGCCCCAGCCAACGGATGCGCTCGGGCAAGTCCGCCGGGTTCCTTCCCGCCCGCGCCGCGAACTCCTGCCCGCCGGTGCGGTCGGTCCGGACCAGCACGACATCGTCCCTGACGCCTTCAACGGCGACGACCTCGGCGGCCGAGACCACTCGTTCTTCGCTGCCCCAGCCAACGATCACCCGGGCCCCGTCGCCGCTCAGGCCGACATAGCTTGCGTTTTAGGGTGAAACGAACACATCCTGGATGCCGTGAACGGCGTGCACACGCGTCGTGATGTCACTTATCCGGTCGCGACCCGCCTTGTCCCGGTTCATCGACCGGACCGACAGCCACGCGATGAAGGCGGCCAAGCCGGCGATCATCCAGGTCGTTATCATGACCGATCTCCCGTGCCGCCGATCACCCCGGCGAGATCATCTTCTCGGGCCGCACGGCCTCATCGAACTCGGCGTCGGTCAGATAACCGCCGCCGACCGCCTCTTCCCGCAACGTCGTCCCGTTCCTGTGCGCCGTCTTGGCGATCTTCGCGCAGGCGTCGTAGCCCAGCCTGCCGTTCAGCGCCGTCACGAGCATCAGCGAGTTGTCGAGCCCGCGCTTGATATTGTCGATGCGTGGCTCGATCCCGACCACGCAGTTGTCGGTGAACGACACCGCCGCATCGGCCATAAGCCTCACCGACTGCAGGAAGTTGTAGGCCATCACCGGGTTGAACACATTCAACTCGAAATGCCCCTGCGACCCGGCGAAGGTCACCGCCGCGTGATTGCCGAACACCTGGACGCACACCTGTGTCAGCGCCTCGCACTGGGTCGGATTGACCTTGCCCGGCATGATCGAACTGCCCGGCTCGTTCTCCGGTAGCGCCAGTTCGCCAAGGCCCGACCGCGGGCCCGACCCCAGGAAGCGGATGTCGTTGGCGATCTTGAACAACGACGCCGCCACCGTATTGATGGCTCCGTGGCTGAACACCATGGCGTCATGCGCGGCCAGAGCCTCGAACTTGTTCGGCGCTGTGGTGAACGCCAGGCCGGTGATCGCCGCGATCCGGTCGGCGACGCCTTCGGCGAAACCGATCGGGGCGTTGAGCCCGGTGCCGACCGCCGTGCCGCCCTGTGCCAGTTCCATCAGCTTGGGCAGGGTCAGTTCGATCCGCTCGATGCCGTTGCGCACCTGCTGGGCATAGCCGCCGAACTCCTGGCCCAGCGTCAGCGGCGTGGCGTCCTGGGTATGCGTGCGGCCGATCTTGATGATGGCTTTCCACGCCTCGGCCTTGTCGTTCAGCGCATTGCCCAGCTTCTGCAGCGCGGGCAGCAGCCGGTGGGTTACCTCCTCGGCGCAGGCGATGTGCATGGCCGTCGGATAGGTGTCGTTCGACGACTGGCTCATATTGACGTGGTCATTGGGGTGGACCGGCTTTTTGGAGCCCATCTCGCCGCCCAGCATTTCGATGGCCCGGTTCGAGATCACCTCATTGGCGTTCATGTTCGACTGGGTGCCCGAGCCGGTCTGCCAGACCACCAGCGGGAAATGGTCGTCCAGCTTGCCTTCGATGACCTCGTCGGCGGCCTTGACGATGGTCGCGCCGATGGCCGGGTCCAGCCTGCCCAGCGCCATATTGGTTTCGGCCGCGGCGCGCTTGACGATCCCCAGCGCCCGCACGATCGGCAGGGGCTGTTTCTCCCAGCCGATCCTGAAGTTCCCCAGCGAGCGTTGCGCCTGGGCCCCCCAGTAGCGGTCGGCGGCGACCTCGATGGGGCCGAAGGTGTCGGTCTCGGTGCGGTGGGTCATGGCGGGGACTCGTGAGGCGGTCGTGGCGCCGGTTTAGGCAGCTTGAACGTTTCGGACAAGTCGGCCCTCTGTTCCGTGCGGGTGGCCCGTGCTATAGCCAGAATTATGGCGTTAAACGAAGATATACAGATCGGTGTACTCGAAGCGCGCAATCGGTTTTCCGAATTGATCCGGCGCGTCGCGCATGGTGGCACGGTGACCGTCACCCGGCATGGCCAGCCGATCGCGAGGATCATTCCCTCGCGACCCGACGTCACCCGGGAAGAGATCGATGCGCTTATCGCGTCCGGCCGGGCGCTCCGTGCGACCGCAGGCTTCACGACGTCCTGGCGGCAGAACAGGGCTGACCGCGATGAGGGGCGGCGCTTCTGATGTTTGTGGTCGATGCGTCGATCGCCCTCGCCTGGCTTCTGCCCGACGAGGAGACGGAAAAGGCCGAGAAGGTGGTCATTCTGGCCAAGTTGAGTGGTGCCATCGCGCCCGCACTGTTTCCGCTTGAAGTGGCCAATGCGCTTCGAACCAACCTGCGCCGCGGGCGGATCGACGTTGGATATCGAGACCAGGCCCTGGCCCAGCTTGATCGTGCGGGCGTGGCCCGGGATCTGGAGAGCTACGATCCCGAAATTCTGCTGGAGACCGTCCGTCTGTCCGATCTGCATGGACTGACCGTCTATGATGCGGCCTATCTGGAGCTGGC
>JBBQTX010000039.1:0-11882 GCA_038234475.1 Caulobacterales bacterium
GGAGCCTATCTGGTCGGCGAGCGGGGACCCGAAGTGTTCCGACCCGCAGGCGTGGGCGTGATCGAGCCGCTGTCCGGGTCGGGCGGCGGGGTGGTGGTCAATGTGCGGGTGGAAGGCGGCGCGCCGGCGCTACTGCGCTCGGAGGCGCAGATCGCCCAGATGCTGGCGCGCGCCGTGTCGCTGGGCGCGCGCAGACTGTAGCCGCCTAGGTCAGCTGAAGACGTCGGCCGTCGAGCGGGTGGCCTGGCCCGGGATCGGCCCGTGCTTGTTGGGCCGGGCCTCGGACGGCAGCAGGGTGATGATGAAGGTGATGAAGCCACCGACATAGGGGATGATGCCCAGCAGGACGAGCCATCCGCTGAGCCCCACATCGTGGAAGCGACGGATCAGGGCCGCCAGGCCGGGCAGCAGGAAGAACAGATAGATCAGGACGAGGACGATCGCGGCGATGCCGGTGAGCAGCGACATTTCATCGTAGGCCGACTGTTCTTCGATGCCGGCGAAAACGAAGAACAGGACCAGGGGGCCAGCCAAGATCAGCAGGTGGAAGAGAACGAAATACCAGTATTCCTTGCGCCGGGCACGCCCCGTGCCGTCGGCGTATTTTCCGATGCAGCGCCTGAAATAACCCCAGGCGCTGGTCCGGTCGTTGTCCGGCTGGGCGACATAGGGCGTGGGTGAGGCAGGAAGGGTGATGACGCCGGTGGCGACCGTCCCGTCGGCGACGAAATCCACCCGCATGCCGGGGCGAACGGGCGTCAGTTGCTGGAGTTCGGACCGGGCAAAACTGTAGCGCGTGCCGTCGTCGCCGCTGATCAGGCCGAGACCGGTCCCGTCGTCATAACTGAGTACTTCCCCCCGCACGCCACCCATCCCTTGTCCTGAGCGGCCATCGCCGACCGCCGCCGCACCTTGGCCGATGCGGCGACGCGCGACAACCGGGCGTGGTCCGCGTTATCCGCCCTTGGGGTTGGGACCATAGCGGTTGTCTCCGGGCTGGCCATCACTGAGTCCGATCCAGAGCAGGAAACCGAGGCTGATCAGGAACAACAGGCCAAACAAACCCAGGGCCGGACCGAGCACGGCCATGATGGCGGCCGGATCCTCGTTCTCGAGCCCCGACAGGTTGGCGAAGACCGACAGGCCCATCAGCGCGACGCCGCCGATGCAGACGATGAGGTTGAGCACCCACGGCACCGCGACCAGCCATCCGCTCTTGCCCATGTCGTGCAGGCGTTTCACCGAAATGGCCAGATTGGGCCAGATCAGGACGATGGCGAGCAGTCCGCCGAGGAAGGGAATCCACCCGGCCACGACGCCCACACCCAGGCAGATCAGCCAGCCGATCCAGAAATGCGATCGACGGATGCGGCCCTCGAATGAAAACAACAGCTTCTGCCAGTCAAATCCCTGGATCTGGCTTGAACCCTCGACGCTCATGACACCCTCCCGTCAACCGGACCGATTCCGTTCTCCGACGATGGCGTAGCGCCGCTCGCCCGACAAGCGAAACCGGTCGCCCCGGATCCCTCTACTCACAGGCAGAACCATGGCTTTTCATGACGTCAGGCTGCCCGCGCGGCTGGCCTTTGGATCGACGGGCGGGGTCGAGCGGCGGACGGAGATCGTGACGCTCGGCTCTGGATATGAGCGCCGGTCGACGCCCTGGGCTCAGGGCCGGAGACGATATCTGATCGGGGCGAACCTTCGGTCGCTGGATGACATGGCCGTGCTGACCGGCTTCTTCGAGGCGCGGCGGGGCCGGCTGAACGGGTTCCGGTTCCGGGATTTCGCGGACTTCAAATCGTGCGCGCCTGGCCAGAGCGTCAGCGCGACGGACCAGTCGCTTGGCGTGGGCGACGGAAGCCGGACCGGGTTTCCGCTGGTCAAACGCTACGGCGAGGGCGAGGGCGAGGCAGCGGTGCAGCGGCCGATCGTCTGGCCGGTCGCCGGGTCGGTGCGGGTCGCCGTAAACGGCGCGGCGCTGGGGAGCCCGGCGTTCGCGGTCGATCCGGCGACGGGGTGGGTGACGCTGGATGCGGCACCGCCGGAGGGAGCCGAGGTGACGGCGGGTTCGAGTTCGATGTCCCGGTGCGGTTCGACGCGGACCGTATCGAGGTGACGCTGGAGAGCTTCAACGCCGGGCGGATGGCGGCCGTGCCGCTGATCGAGATCAGGGTCTGAGCCATGCGAGACATTCCGGACGATCTGGCCACCCGCATCGAGAGCGGTGCGGCGACGCTTTGCCATTGCTGGATCCTGAGGCGAGCGGACGGGGCGGTGTTCGCCTTCACCGATCATGATCGAGACCTGGTTCTCGGGGACGTCCCGTGTCGGGCCGCAAGCGGTTGGACTGCAGGGGTGGCGGAAAGCGCCGTCGGACTCTCGGCCGGCTCGGCGGCGGTGGCGGGCGGACTGGATGACGACGCCATCACAGAGGCGGACATTGAAGCGGGACTGTTCGACCGGGCGAGGGTCGAACAGTGGCGGGTGGACTGGGACCGACCGGATCTGCGGGTGCGGCTGTGGACGGCGCGGCTGGTGAAAATCCAGCGCGAGGGCGGAGGCTTCACGGCCGAACTTGAAGGTCCGCTGGCGGCTCTCGAGCGGGTGGTTGGCCGCACCTACGGGCGCGAGTGCGACGCGCTGCTGGGGGACGGGCGGTGCGGGGTGTTCCTGGCTGCCTTTCCGGGCGCGGCTTGCGACAAGCGCTGGAGCACCTGTGTCGGGACCTTTGACAACGGGGTGCGCTTCAGGGGTTTTCCGGACGTTCCGGGCGACGACTTCCTGACCGCTGCGCCAGTCGAGGGCGGGCGCAACGACGGCCGGAGCCGGCGGTGAGCGCGGCCGTGGTGGCGGCGGCCCGCGGGTGGCTGGGCACGCCCTACCGGCATCAGGCCAGTGTCAGAGGCCAGGGCGCGGACTGCCTGGGGCTGGTGCGCGGGGTGTGGCGAGAGGTCGTGGGCGACGAGCCTGAGACCTTGCCGGCGTACCGCCCGGACTGGGCCGAGGTCGGGGGCGAGGAGACGTTGCTGGGCGCGGCGCGGCGCTGGCTGGTCGAAATCCCGGTGGAGCGGGCGGGGTTGGGCGACGTGCTGCTGTTCCGGATGGCGTCCGGGTCGCCGGTCAAGCACTGCGCCATCCTGAGCGAGGTCGGCGGCCCAGAGCCACGGGTGATCCACGCATACTGGGGCCGGGCGGTGGTCGAAAGCTGGATCGGACCTTGGTGGCGAAGGCGGCTGGTCGCGGCGTTCGGATGGCCGCCACGGACGGTGAAGGAGGACGGAGCATGGCCCAGGTCATACTGAGCAATGTCGGCCAGGCTGTCGGGGGACCGATCGGACGGGTGATCGGTTCGACCATCGGCCAGGCCATCGATCAGCGCATCATCGGCAGTCTTGAGCCGCCGCGACAGAAGGGGCCACGGCTGGAGACGCTGAGGGTCCAGGGCACGGCCGAGGGTGCGCCGATGGCCTGTGTGTTCGGCCGGGCCCGGGTCACGGGGCACATGATCTGGGCGGCGCGGTTTCTGGAAAGCCGCAAGACCTCGTCCGGCGGCAAGGGTGGACCGAGGACGGTCGAGTACGGCTATTCCCTGAGCTTTGCCGTGGCGCTTTGCGAAGGCCCGATCGACGGGGTCGGGCGGGTGTGGGCGGACGGGCAGGCGATGGACCTGACCGGGGTCACGATGCGGGTCCATCCCGGTTCGGAAGAGCAGACCCCGGATCCGCTGATTGAGGCGGTCGAAGGCGAGGCACCGGCGTATCGCGGGACCGCCTATGTGGTGTTCGAAGACCTGCCGCTGGGGCCCTACGGAAACCGGCCGCCGCAACTGGCCTTTGAAGTGTTTCGACGGCCGCAGGGCGACGGGACGCGGCTGGAAGACCGGCTGGAGGGCGTTTGCCTGATCCCCGGGGCGGGCGAGTTCGTGCTGGCGACCGAAGGCGTTATGCGGCGTGAGGGTCTGACCCGAACGACAGCGGAAAATCTTCACGCCGGCAACGGGCAGACCGATCTGACGGCGTCGCTGGACCAGCTTCTGGCGCAGGCCCCGAACCTAAAGCGGGTCAGTCTGGTGGTCGGCTGGTTCGGGGACGACCTGCGAGCCGGTCATTGCGTGATCCGGCCGGGCGTGGAGCGGATCGACAAGGCGACGGAACCGCTGGTCTGGTCGGTCGCCGGGCTGGCGAGGGGTGGGGCGCATGTGATTTCGGAGCATGGCGGGGGACCGGCCTATGGCGGGACCCCATCCGACGACAGCGTCCGGCAGGCCGTGGCCGAGCTGAAGGCACGGGGGCTGGCGGTGACCCTGTATCCGTTCGTCTTCATGGACGTGCCGGCGGGCAACGGCCTGCCGGACCCGTATGGCGCGGCCGAGCAGGCGGCCTACCCGTGGCGCGGGCGGCTGAGCGGCGAGGATGGGGCCGGGGCGGCGGCGCAAGTCGCGGCGGTGTTCGGCGCGGCCGGGGGTTGGGGTCTGCGGCGGATGGCGCTGCACTATGCGGCATTGGCGGCGGAAACCGGGGCGGACGGGCTGCTGATCGGGTCGGAGATGCGCGGACTGACCTGGACCCGCGACCCGGCGGGCGGATTCCCGGCGGTCGAGCAGCTGCGTACGCTCGCCGCGGAATGCCGGGCGGTGGTCGGACCCGATGTAGCGATCAGCTATGCGGCGGACTGGAGCGAGTACTTCGGGCGGCATGACGGCGACGACGTTCGGTTCCACCTCGACCCGTTGTGGTCCGACGTGGCGGTCGACTATGTCGGCATCGACTGGTACCCGCCGCTGGGCGACTGGCGGGGCGGCGACGGCGGTGTCGACGCGGTTGGCTTTTCCGGACCCGACGATCCCGACTATCTCGCGGCCCAGGTCGCGGGGGGTGAGGGGTTCGACTGGTTCTACGCCAGCGCGGCGGACCGTGCGGCGCAGGTGCGGACCGGGATCGTCGATACGGCCCACGGCGAAGACCGGGTGTTTCGGCCCAAGGATCTGGCGGGCTGGTGGGGTAACCCACACCATGACCGGCCGGGTGGCACGAGATCGGCGACGCCGACCGCCTGGGTGGCCGGGATGAAACCGATCCGGCTGACCGAGTTCGGTTGCGCCGCCGTGGATCGGGGCGGCAATGCGCCGAACCAGTTTCAGGATCCGAAGAGCGCGGAGAGCGGCCTGCCGCCATTCTCGACCGGTAAACGGGATGACCGGATGCAGCGGCGGGCGCTGGAAGCGGTGCTGGGGCATTTCGCGGTTCCGGCGAACAACCCGCCGTCGTCGGTCGATGGCCGGCGGATGATCGAGGCCGCCGATGCCTGGTGCTGGGACGCGCGACCGTATCCGGCGTTTCCGGGACGGGGCGATGTGTGGGCTGACGCCGGGGCATGGCGGACCGGTCACTGGCTGAACGGGCGGCTGGCGGGCGAGACGCGGGACCTGATTGCCGAAGTGCTGAAACGCGGGGGCCTGAGCGAGGACGATTTCGAGATCGGCGCGGTCGACGGCGAGGTGCAGGGCTATGTGATCGACCGGCCGATGCGGACGCGTGAGGTGCTGGAGCCGCTGCTGGGTGCGTTGGGGTTGGTCGCGGCCGAGCGCGACGGGAAGGTCGCGATCGTCGCAAGCGAGCCGGCAGGACTGGAACTGAAGGTCGAGGCCATGGCCCTGCCGGACGAAGGCGCGAGCCTGCGGGCGGAACGTGGGCTGGAGGCCAGGCCGGGTGCGGCGCGGGTGCGGTTCATCGACGGGGCGGGGGACTATCAGACCGGCTCGGTCGTGCTGCGGGCCGAGGGCGAGGGCGGCGGGATCGACCTGGACCTGCCGGCCGTCTGTTCAGCGGCGCTGGCGCGGGCGGTGGCGGAGCGGGCACTGGAGGCGGGCGGGGCGGACCGGCTGGTCGTGGGCCTGGGGCCGCTGGACGCGCTGCGGCTCGAGCCGGCAGATGTGGTCACCGTCGAGACACGCGACGGCGACTGGCGGGTGGCGAGGCTGGACATGGACGAGGCACCGGCGGCGGTGCTGGAGGCGGTGTCGCTGGTCGGGGTCGGCGAAGATGACGGGCGGCCCGCGGTGCGGGACAGCAGTCCTGTCGTTGGCGCGCCCTTCCTGCGGGTCATTGAACTGCCACCGCTGCCCGATGCCGAGGATGACGAACGACCGATCGCGGTCGTGGCCGCGGAGCCCTGGCGGCAGATGCGGGTCGTGGCGGGAGCGGACGCCGGGTCACTGACGGCGCGTGGCGAGGTCGTACAGCCGGCGACGGTGGCAACGCTGGTCGAACCATTGGGTCCCGGCGTGCGGCACCGCTGGGATCGGGTGAACAGGCTGGTCGTGCGGATCGAGGGCCGGGCGCCGGAGAGCCGGTCGGAGGCTGCGGTGTTCTCCGGCCAGAATGCCGTGGCGGTGGAGACCGGGGCGGGTTGGGAGATCGTCCAATACCGGACGGCGGTGCTGGTCGGCGACGGCGTCTGGCGGCTGGAGGGTTTGTTGCGCGGCCAGCAGGGCACCGAGGCCGCGACGGCGGCGGGAGCCGCCGCTGGTGCGCTGGTCGTCACACTGGATGCGGATTTGGCACGTGTCGAGGCCGCTCGCGGCGAGCGTGGTTTGCCGCTGCTCTGGCGGGCGGGACCGGCGGGCGGCCCCGCGGGCGGCGCGGGTGTCAGCGAGGTTGTGTACGCTATGACCGGTGCGCACGCGCAGCCGTGGTCGCCTGCCCATCTCAGGGTCCGGACGCGGGCGGATGGCGGGTTCGACCTGGGCTGGTTGACTCGGGCGCGGGTGGACGGGGACCGCTGGGAAGGACTGGAACCTGCCGGCGACGCAATGCGATTCCGGATCCGGATGCTGGACGGCCCGGTTGAGCGGCGGGTGCTCGAGGTCGAGGCCTTGTCGGCGGTCTATCCGGCGGCCGATGTGGCGACCGACTTTCCGGCGGGGCTGTCGGGCGCCGCGATCGCGCTGTCGCAGTGGAGCGAGGGCTTCGGCTGGGGCGTAGAGGCGGTGACGGCTCTCTCTTGACAGGGGGTTTCGGTAAGGGTCGCCATGCCCTAACTGATCGCTTCGGTGTCGAGCGGAGCGTGATCCAAGGTGGCGGGTGATCCCTACAAGGAACTGGGCGTTTCCCGGGGCGCGAGCGCGGACGAGATCAAGAAGGCGTTCCGCAAGCTCGCCAAGGAACTGCATCCCGACAAGAACCCCGGCAACACGGTCGCGGACGAGCGGTTCAAGCGGATCACGGGTGCGTTCGACCTGCTGGGCGACAAGGACAAGCGGGCCAAGTTCGACAGCGGCCAGATCGACGCAGACGGGCGCGAACAGTTCCGGGGCTATGCCGGACCGGGCGCGGGGCGGGCCGGCACGGGTGGTAGCCCGTTTGGTCAGGCCGGCGCGCGGCCGGGGTTCGAGAACATCGATCTGGATGAACTGTTCGGCGGGATGTTCGGGGGAGGCGGCGCGCGTCCGGGCCCCGGGCCAGCCGGTGCGCGCGGCAGGTTCAGCTCGGGTCCGGCGCGCGGTCCGGATGTGAAGGCGACCCTGGAAATCAGCCTCGAGGACTCGATCTCGGGCGCGACCCGGCGGATTCAGTTTTCGGACGGGCGCACCCTGGACGTGACCATCCCAAAGGGGGCGGCGGACGGCCAGACGATCCGGCTGAGGGGCCAGGGCGGGCCGGGCGTGGCCGGGCGCAGCGAGGCGGGCGATGCTTTGATCACTATGAAGATCGCGGCGCATCCGGTGTTCCTGCGCGAAGGCGCGGACCTGACCATGGACCTGCCGGTGGCATTGTTCGACGCGGTGCTGGGCGGCAAGATTCCGGTGCGGACACCCGAAGGCACGGTCAGCATGACCATCCCCAAAGGATCGAACTCCGGCAAGATCCTGAGGCTGAAGGGGCGCGGGGCGTTTGCCGAGGGAAAGCGGGGGGACCTGCTGGCCAGGCTGATGATCCAGTTGCCGGACGAGGACGATGAGGCCCTGACCGCCCTGGCGCAGGGGATGCGGGACGCTGGTCCCTACAAGCCGTGGCGGGACTGATGGCGAACCGGCCGAATGTGAAACCGGCGCGGCCGTGGTTCTCGTCGGGACCGACGGCGAAGCGGCCCGGCTGGTCGTCTCAAGCCCTGCCTCACGATCTGCTGGGCCGGGGTATCCGCGCACCCGAGGTAGTGGAGCGGTTCGCGCACGGCCTGCGGCTGACGCGCGACCTGCTGGGGGTGCCCGCCGACTGGGTGCTGGTCTATGTCCCGGGGTCGGACACCGGAGCGGTCGAGGCGGCCATGTGGTCGATGCTCGGCGAGCGGCCGGTCCAGGTGATGGCGTTCGAGAATTTCGGTCAGGTGTGGGCGACCGACGCGGTCGAGCATCTGAAACTGGAGCCGGAACTGCTGACGGCACCGTGGGGCGAATGGCCGGACACGTCGAAAGTCGATCCGGCGAAGGATCTGGTGTTTCCGTGGAACGGGACGACATCGGGCGTCTGCGCGCCGGACGCGGACTTCATCGCCGACGACCGCGAGGGGATCGTGATCTGCGACGCGACCTCGGCGGCCTTCGCCATGCCTTTGCCGTGGGGCAAGCTGGATGTGGTGACCTTCAGTTTCCAGAAGGCGCTGGGCGGTGAGGCCGGGCTGGGCGTGGCGGCGTTGTCGCCGCGCGCGGTGGAGCGGCTGGATCGCTATGCGCCACCAAGGCCCGTGCCCAAGTTGTTGCGACTGCGGAACGCCAAGGGGTTCGACCGGACCCTTTCATCGGGTTCAATGATAAACACCTTTTCGGTCTGGACCCTTGAGGACTGGATCGACGCGGTCGAGTGGGGCCTGGCGCTCGGGGGGCTGGACGTCCTGATCGCGCGGACGCGGGCCAATGCGGCCGTGCTCGAGGCTTGGGTGGGGCGGACGGACTGGATCGACTATCTGGCGGTGGACCCCGCGACGCGGTCGACGACGTCGGTGTGCCTGAAGATCGTCGACCCGCGCGTGGCGGCGATGGACGAGCCGGCGCGGCAGGCGCTGGTGAAGCGGATGAAGGCGCTGGTCGAGGCCGAGGGCGCGGCTTTCGATATCGAATGCCACCGCAATGCGCCGGCGGGTCTGCGGGTCTGGTGCGGCTGCACGGTCGAGACCGCGGACGTCGAGGCACTGACGCCGTGGCTGGACTGGGCGTTCGCGACGGCGATGGATGAATAATCGTCCCGGTCGGGACGACACCGCCTGATTCCCCCGCTATAGGCTGCGCCCGCATTCCGAAATCCCGGACAGCGGAGAAACGTCTTGGCGAACGTCACGGTGGTCGGTGCCCAGTGGGGCGACGAGGGCAAGGGCAAGATCGTCGACTGGCTGTCGAACCGGGCCGATATGGTGGTGCGGTTCCAGGGCGGGCACAACGCCGGCCACACGCTGGTGGTGGACGGCAAAGTTTACAAGCTGGCGCTGCTGCCCTCGGGCGTGGTGCAGGGCAAGCCCTCGATCATCGGCAATGGCGTCGTCGTCGATCCCTGGCATCTGGTCAGCGAGATCGAGAAGATCGAGGCGCAGGGCATTCGCATCAGTCCGGAGGTCCTGATCGTCGCCGACAACGCCTGTCTGATCCTCCCACTACATCCGGCGCTGGACCTGGCGCGCGAGGCGGCGGCCAGTGCACCCGGTGCCCGGATCGGGACCACGGGTCGCGGCATCGGTCCCGCCTATGAGGACAAGGTCGGTCGCCGCGCCATCCGGGTCTGCGACCTGGCGAGCGAGGAAGACCTGAAGATCAAGATCGACCGGCTGCGCGCGCACCACGATCCGCTTCGGGCCGGGCTGGGCCTGGAGCCGATCGATCCGGACGCCCTTCTGGCCCAGTTGTTGGAGATCGCGCCCCGGATCCTGCCCTATGTCCAGCCGGCCTGGCGGGTGCTGAACCAGGCGATGCGCGACGGCAAGCGGGTGTTGTTCGAGGGCGCCCAGGGGGCCTTTCTGGACGTGGACCACGGCACCTATCCCTATGTGACCAGCTCCAACACGGTGGCGGGTCAGGCGGCGGCCGGGTCGGGCGTCGGACCCAAGGGGCCGGGCTATGTGCTGGGCATCGTCAAGGCCTACACCACGCGGGTCGGCGAGGGGCCGTTCGCCTGCGAACTGGACGACGAGGTCGGGCGGCATCTGGCCACCGTGGGTCGTGAGGTCGGGGTCAACACAGGACGACCGCGTCGGTGCGGCTGGTTCGACGCGGTGCTGGTGCGACAGTCGGTGGCGATCCATGGCATCGACGGCATCGCCCTGACCAAACTGGACGTGCTGGACGGGTTGCGAACGCTGAAGATCTGCACCGGCTACCGGATCGGCGACGAAACGCTGGACTATCTGCCGTCGAGCCTGAGGGAACAGGCTGCGGCCGAGCCGGTGTTCGAGGAGATGGAGGGCTGGAGCGAGAGCACGGCCGGCGCGCGGAGTTTCCGCGATCTGAACGCCAATGCGGTGAAATACGTGCGGCGGATCGAGGAGTTGATCGGAGCGCCGGTGGCCCTGCTGTCGACCAGTCCGGAGCGGGACGACACCATATTGATGCGCGACCCCTTCCAGGGCTGAGTCCCGGCGCGCTGCCGTTCAACGCGGTCTTAACCGGTCAGGGTTAAGCAGGGTGGTTCCCTGGAGGCCCGTTCGTGTTCGCAGTCGACCGTCGCATACTCGCCCGTCTCGAGCCGGTGGTGAGGCGGGTACTGATCGTGGACCCGAACCCGCACGCCGCCCGCCTGCTGACCGACGTCATGAAGGGGCTGGGGGCGCGCGAGGTGGCGGTGGAGCCGGACCTCGCTCAGGCCATGACCATGGCTGCGGCCCTTGAGCCGGAAATCATTTTCACAGAACGCACCGGACCGGGGCTGGACGGTGAGGCCCTCGCCCGGGCCGTCCGCCGCTCGCACATGCAGTGCCGCCGGGTACCCGTCATCATGGTGACCGCCGAAGCCACGGCGTCGACGATCAAGGGTGCGCGTGACGCCGGGGTCCACGAGTTTCTCCGCAAGCCTTTCACCAGCGCCGACCTGTTCAAGCGGGTCGAGAACGTTGCCCTGAAGCCACGAGACTGGATCGAGGGTGTGGCCTATGTCGGGCCTGACCGACGCCGGTTCAATTCGGGGGAATTCTCGGGACCGGGCAAGCGCCGGAACGACCGGCCGGCCACCGGTGCCGCAGCGGCGGCGGCGGGAAAGGACCAAGCCATGCGCATTCTGGCCGCTGCACTGGACCAGTTCGACAAAGATCCGATACAGGCGGTGCGCGCGATTCGGCAGCAGGCGGTGACGCTGAAGGCGCTGGCGATGGCGGCCTCGGACTCGCGGCTGGCGGTCGCCGTCGGCGCGCTGGAAGTCAGTATTGCGTCGGGGCCGCCGACCAAGGAGACCCTGGCGGCTCCGATCGGAACCCTGCTGGCCATGGCACCGCCGGAGCCGATGAAGCGGACGGGCTGAGTCCGGTCAGCGCAGCAGGTCGGCGTAGGTCCGAGCGATACCTGGCCAGGCGGCCGAGGTCGGGTCAATGAGCTCGAAATGGCCCGCCCCCCTAATCTCGACATGCACCGCGCGGCCTCCGCGCGTGGCAGCGGTCGCGGCGTAGTCCGCACCGAAGCGGGGTGGCACAATCGGGTCGAGCGCGCCTGAAACGATGATCCGCCGCAGACCGAGCGGCGCGAGCGCCGGCGGAGAGGTGTCGGCGTAGACGTCGCGTCCGCCGACCGTCGGTTCGCCGACTAGGCTGTCGATAGTCGAGGGACCGCCGCAGGCGTCCGGGCCGGTCTCGCGATAGGCCTTCAGATCGGCGATCCCCGCCAGCGAGACGACGCCTCGAACAGAAAGCGGATCGGCGACACGCAGGGCGCTGTCGTTGGGCAGGCGAGTGCGGGCCGCGGTCCA
>JBBQTX010000040.1:0-11882 GCA_038234475.1 Caulobacterales bacterium
AGTTAACCGATCTGTTACAGGGCGCCGTGAGAATCGACGTGCGACTGTCCAAGGTGCCTCGGAAACTCAGGCACCTGTGAGGTTCCCCAATCAGGTTCCCCAATCCGCGCACAAACCGAAAAACCTCAATGATCCTGGAGAGGGTCGATTGGGGAACCGCCAGAGTAACCAACCCGATATTGGGGAACCGGCAAAGCCCCACGTGTCCGGGCTTTTCAGGCCAAATCAGCGACATTCTCTAAAATCTCGCGCCGACAGAACGTAAAATCGCCCCCACCGTTAAGTTGACATTAGGTAAGAACACTTACAGAACATCGGCAACGGTTCACGCCTTGTTCTGGACGATTCGACGCCATGCTCACGCGCAAACAGCACGAACTCCTGATGTTCATCCATGAACGGATCAAGGAAACGGGGGTCTCGCCCTCGTTCGACGAGATGAAGGAGGCGCTGGATCTGGCGTCCAAATCGGGCATCCACCGGCTGATCACGGCGCTGGAGGAACGCGGCTTTATCCGCCGTCTCGCGCATCGGGCCCGAGCGCTGGAAGTCACCAAGATGCCCGAACAGGCCACGGCCGGCGCGCCGCGCGGTCGGGCGGGCTTCACGCCCGGCGTGATCGAGGGTGGTGGCCGATCCGTTCCCGCAGGACCCGCCAACGACACCCGCGAACTGTCCATGATGGGCAAGATCGCCGCCGGCACGCCCATCGCCGCCATCGAACACGAGACCGCCCGCTATCCCGTGCCCGAGGCCATGCTGGGCGCGGGCGAGCACTATATGCTCGAGATCGAGGGCGACTCGATGATCGAGGCCGGCATCCTCGACGGCGATCTGGTGGTGATCAAACGCGTCGACACCGCCTCGTCGGGCGAGATCGTCGTGGCCCTCGTCGAGGGCGAGGAAGCCACCCTGAAGCGGTTGCGCAAGAAGGGCGGCTCGATCGCACTCGAGCCCGCCAACCGCAACTATGAAACCCGTATCTTCGGTCCTGACCAGGTCGAGGTTCAGGGCAAGTTGGTCGGGCTCATCCGCCGCTATCACTGACCCCGTCCCGGCTCGAGGCCGGGATGACAATCGGATGCCTTGTCATCCCGGAAACGACGCAGTCGTTATCCGGGACGGCTCCACGGCCGGTCGCCGCGTACATCTGCGGCCCAGACCGCGCGCCAGCGGTTGGCTGACGCGGGGCCGACGCGCCACAGTTCGACCGCCCCACCCCGGGCATGGTCGACACCGTCCAGCACAAGTCGGCCCCGGCACGAGGGCGGCAACCCGGACACCGACGCCCGGATGCTGACGACGGGTGCCGCGCGGCACAGGGCGTCGATCTCCTCCATCTCCGGTGCCGCCTTGCCCCACCACATCGCCAGCGGCCCCGCACCCGCGCTGGCGGGCGCACAGGCCGACCGGGTGCAGGTCCAGCTTTGAACCGGCCGCTTCACCGCCTCGACACCGCGTCGACGCGACCAGACGTCGACCGCAAACTGGCGCACGGCGGGCCTCATCACCACCGCCTCGCCGCCTTGCGTCCACGCCGCATTGGTCCCGCCGTCGCCGATCCACAGGACCGGTGTCGGTGCCCGCGGCCACAGCATGACGGCCGCCGCGAACGGCAGGCCCAGCCAGCGCAGCGGCCCCCGCCACAGACAGCAGAACAGCACACCCAGAAAGGCGATCGGCAGGACGAAGTCCGGCGCGCTGGCCACCGTCCGGACCGCGCCCGGCAGCCCCGCCGTCCATCCGCCGATCGCCAGCATCAGGCCGATCCCCTGCCCCGCCAGCCACAGAAATGGCGCGCCCAACCCGACGGGCTCCAGCAGGGCTCCCAGCGCCAGCGCCGGCATGATGATGAAATCCGACAGGGGGGCCGTCATCAGATTGGCGGCCAGGCCGTACATGGCCGTGCGGTTGAAATGCTGCATGGCGAACGGCCCGGTCGCGGCCCCCGCCACCAGACTGGCCGTAACGGCGATCCCCAGCCAGGCCCCGACCCGCTGGACGATCAGGATCGGCAATGGGGCGGAAATCTCGCGCGGCCGGACCGGCCAGGCCTCGACCAGGGCGACAAGGGCCGCGGTCGCCGCGAACGACATCTGGAAGCCGGGCGTGACAATGGCCTCGGGCTGCAGCAGCAGGACGGCGATGGCCGCGACCGCCAGCGCGTGCATGGTGATCGCCTGCCGGTCCAGCAGGATGGCGAGAAAGGCGATGGAGGCGGTGATGGCGGCCCGTTCGGCGGGCGGCGGTGCGCCCGAGATCACCAGATACCCGCTGACCGCCAGCAGCCCCCCGATCGCCGCCACCTTCTTGCCCGGCACCCGCAGCGCCAGCCACGGCCAGGCGGCGACCAGCAGGCGAACCAGAAAGAAGGCGAAGCCCCCGACCACGGCCATGTGCAGGCCCGAGATCGACAGGATGTGGGCCAGACCGGAATCGCGCATCACATCGACCAGTTCCGGATCCAGCCAGGCCTCGTGTCCGGTGGTCATGGCGGCGGCCACGCCGCCGGTCCGCTCGCCGAGACGCCCGACGATCCGCTGGGCCAGATCGTAGCGCACACCGTTCACCGCCATGGCCGCCCGCAGCCGCCACGGCGGCCTTGGCAGCGCAGCCGGCCGGGTCTCGCCCAGTGAAAAAGCAACGCCGCCCAGGCCCTGAAAATAGGCCGTGCGCCCGAAGTCATAGGCCCCGGGACTGGCCGGCGCGGGCGGCGGGTTCAGCAGGGCGAACAGCCGGACCGGTGTCCCCGGCTCGGGTGCCGTGCCGCGCAGCGTCGCGCGTAACCGGGTCGGGGTCCGTTCGGGCGAGAGCCCTTCGATCCGGACCGGCGCGAGCACCACGCGCGGACCAACCGAGCCGGGGCTGTCGACATCCACGACCCAGCCCTCGATGACCGTGGGACGCGCCATGGCCGGTGCGATCGGGGCCGAGACCGCATCGGCCCTCAGCTTGGCTACCGTCGTCCCGAGGGCGAAACAGGCCAGCAGCATCAGCGGTAGGGTCCGGGCCCGGCCCAGGCCCAGGCCCAGGCGGCGGGCCCCGAACCAAACACCGACGGCGAGTACCGCACCGAGGACCAGGGGCCAGATCGACGGTTCGCTCCTGAAACCGAAATAGCTGGCGCAACCGCCGCCGAACGCTACAGGGGCCCACAACCGCCAGCGCAGCGTCTGTGCCGCGATCTGGGCCGTCAGGAACCGGCGAGTGCGAGCGGCGGCACTGGGATTCGGCGGGGCGGGCGCTATAAGGCCCGGCATGGCTACCCCTTCCGCCCCGATGTCCGACGTCGTCACCCGTTTCGCTCCCTCGCCCACCGGCTCCCTGCACATAGGAGGGGCCCGGACGGCTCTTTTCAACCATTTGTATGCAAGACGACACAACGGCAAGTTTCTCGTCCGGGTCGAGGACACCGACCGCGAGCGGTCGACGGATGAGGCAGTCAAGGCCATTTTCGACGGGCTGAGCTGGCTGGAGCTGTTCTCGGACGAGGAGCCGGTATTCCAGTTCTCGCGCGCCGACCGGCACCGGGAAGTGGTCAACCAGTTGCTGGAAGGCGGCGTGGCCTATCGAGATTTCACCTCGGCCGAGGAGACGGGTCGGCTGCGCGATCAGGCCAAGGCAGAGCGGCGCACCTTCGAGTCGCCGTGGCGCGACCGCGATCCGACCGTCGACGACCTGTCACAGCCGCATGTGGTCCGCTTCCGCCGCCCCCTTCCGGGTCAGGTCACGGTCGCGGACGAGGTCCAGGGCACTGTCACCTGGGCCAATGACGATCTGGACGATCTGGTCCTGCTGCGCTCCGACGGCGCGCCGACCTATAATCTGGCCGTGGTGGTCGACGATCACGACATGGGCGTCACCCATGTCATCCGCGGCGACGACCACCTGAACAACGCGGCCCGCCAGAGCCTGATCTATGACGCGCTCGGCTGGAGGCGCCCGAGCTTCGCCCATATCCCGCTGATCCACGGGCCGGACGGTGCCAAACTGTCCAAGCGGCACGGAGCCCAGGCGGTCCATGAATACGCCGCGATGGGCTATCTGCCGGAAGGTATGCGCAACTATCTGGCCCGGCTGGGCTGGGCCCACGGCGACGACGAACTGTTCAGCGACGCCCAGGCGGTCGAGTGGTTCGACCTCGCCGCCGTTGGCAAGGCACCGGCGCGGCTGGACTTCGACAAACTGGCCCACGTCAATGCCCACTGGATCCGCCTCGCCGACGACGACCGGCTGGCCAAACAGACGCTGGACGTCCACCTCGCGCGCGGCCACGCGCTGGGTCCCGACGACGAGACGCGCCTGTTGCGGGCCATGCCCTTTGTCAAGGACCGGGCCCGGACCCTGCTGGAGCTGGCCGACCAAACCGGCTTCGTGCTCAAGGTCCGACCGCTGGCGATCTACGAAAAGGCCCTGCCAATTTTGTCGGGTGAATCGGGCGAGCGCATCGGGCGGCTGACCCGCCGGCTGAAACTGTTCGAGAGCTGGGATGTCTTCGCGCTGGAAGCCGAACTGAAGGTCTTCGCCGAGGAAGAAGCGGTCGGCTTCGGCAAGATCGGCCCGGCCGTGCGGGCGGCATTGACCGGCGACGGCGTTTCACCGGACATCGCCAAGACGCTCGCGGCTCTGGGGCGGGAAGAAAGCCTCGGACGTTTGGATGATGCGCTGCAACAGAGTATCTGACATTAGACAAAGCGGCTGCGACCCGACGTCCTGTCGTCGGGCTCCGCGCCTTCAAAAGGGGCCGACATGACTGACACTGTGACACCCGCCGGAACGGCGATCTTGACCTACCGCGACAAGGCCGTGGAACTGCCGGTCCTGTCCGGTTCGACGGGCCCGGACGTGATCGATATCCGCAAGCTTTATGCGGCGACCGACGCCTTCACCTATGACCCCGGCTTCACCTCGACGGCGGCGTGCGAGAGCGCGATCACCTTCATCGACGGCGACGTCGGTACCCTGTTGCACCGCGGCTATCCGATCGACCAGTTGGCGTCGCAGTCCAACTTCGTCGAGGTCTGCCACCTGCTGCTACACGGCGAACTGCCGTCGGCGTCGGAGTACGAGAGCTTCGAGCGCAGCATCACCATGCACACCATGCTGCATGCCCAGTTCGACCGCTTCTTCGAGGGTTTCCGCCGCGACGCCCACCCGATGTCGATCATGGTCGGCACGGTCGGGGCCCTGTCGGCCTTCTATCACGACAGCCTGGACATTCATGATCCGGTCCAGCGCAACATCTCGGCAATCCGGCTGATCGCCAAGATGCCTACGATCGCGGCCCGAGCCTACAAATACCACATCGGCCAGCCCTTCGTCTCGCCGCGCAACGAACTGAACTATGCCGAGAATTTCCTGCGTATGTGTTTCGCGGTCCCGGCCGAGGACTATGTTGTCAATCCGGTTCTGGCCAAGGCCATGGACCGGATTTTCATTCTCCACGCCGACCACGAGCAGAATGCCTCGACCTCGACGGTGCGTCTGGCCGGCTCGTCGGGGGCCAATCCGTTCGCCTGTATCGCCGCCGGCATCGCCTGCCTGTGGGGCCCGTCGCATGGGGGCGCCAACGAGGAGGCACTGAACATGCTCAAGGAGATCGGCACCCCGGACAAGATCCCGGAGTTCATCGAGGGCGTGAAGGCCAAGAAATACAAGCTGATGGGCTTCGGCCACCGCGTCTACAAGAACTACGACCCGCGCACCCGGGTGATGAAGGAGAGCGCCGACGAGGTGCTGGCCGCCGTCGGCGATCCTAACGACCCCCTGTTCCAGGTCGCCAAGGCTCTGGAAGAGATTGCGCTGAACGACGAATATTTCATCGAGCGGAAACTGTTCCCCAACGTCGACTTCTATTCGGGCATCACCCTGTCGGCGATGGGCTTCCCGACCTCGATGTTCACCGTGCTGTTCTCCCTCGCCCGCACGGTCGGCTGGATTGCCCAGTGGCAGGAAATGATGGCCGACCCCGGCCAGAAGATCGGCCGCCCGCGCCAGCTCTACACCGGCCCGACCGAACGGGACTATGTGCCGATCCAGTCTCGCGGTTGATGGGGCCGCAAGCTGCGGCGTTAAAGCGCCGGGACCCGCGTCACGGCGTTTTCAATTGGGGCAGTCGAGTCGCAAAACCACGCTTTCTGTTACAGTATTTCACATGCTAGGTCTGACGGTCATCGTCTCTGGGAGTAAGTTCAGTGCGCAAAACCGGTTTGACCGTTCGTAGGCTGTTGGGGTGCTCTGCCGCCGCCGGTGTTTTTTTGGTGGCCAGTAGCGCCTTGGCGCAGCAGGCACCGATCGTCCAGCCGGGCGCGCCGGGCCAGGCCAGCCGCACGCTTGAGGGTCGCGAAGCCTCGCGTATCGCCGACAACCGCTATTCCGCCGACGACGTGAAATTCATGCAGGACATGATCCTGCACCATGCCCAGGCCGTCGAGATGGCTGCCTTGGTGGCCGATCGCACCAACACCCAGTCCGTCATCGACATCGCCGGGCGTATCAACGCCTCCCAGGCCGACGAGATCGCGTTCATGCAAGGCTGGCTGCGCGAGCGCGGCGAGACAGCGCCGGAGCCGGGCCAGGCCCACTCGATGGCCGGGATGGACCATTCGGCCCACGGCGGCCAGGCGATGGCCGCCCACGCCGGCATGTCGGGAATGGCCAGCGCCGAGCAGATGGCGGCCCTCGCCGCCTCGCAGGGCCCCGCGTTCGACGGCCTGTTCCTGGAACGGATGATCGCCCACCACGAGGGCGCGGTGAAGATGGTCGCGGACCTGTTCGCCCGGTCGGGCTCGGCCTACGATCCGGTCCTGTATCGCTTCGCCACCGACGTGACGAACGAGCAGCAGGCCGAGATCAAACGCATGACCGCCCTGTCGCGGGAACGTTCGCCGGACCCGCGAACCAATCTGCGCGCCGGATTCCGCGACGCCGGACAGGCTGCCGGCAACATGGAGTTGATCGCCAGTCTGCCCAAACCCCCGGGCTTCTTCGATCCGTCCAACCCGGAGGGTCTGCCGCTCCGTGCGCCGCCCGCAAGCGAAGGCGGCGAGGCCCGCCCGGGGCAGGCACCAGCCGATCAGGGGGGTGGTCGCTCACCTTTCCTGAGCTTCTCAAACACTGACATGGCCTTCTCCGGCGACCTCCTGGCCACCGGCAACTACCACGGCGTCAACCTCTACCGCCTCGGAGAGGGCGCCGCGCCACAGTTGATCAGTTCGATCGTTTGCCCCGGCGGCCAGGGCGACGTATCGATCGTCGGCAACCTGATGCTGATGTCGGTGGAGTCCACCAACGGCCGGGTCGATTGCGGTCGCGAAGGCGTCGGGCCGGACCCCAGCGCCGATCGTTTCCGCGGTGTCCGCATCTTCGACATCTCTGACGTGACGCGCCCGGTCCAGGTCGGCCAGGTACAGACCTGCCGGGGCTCGCACACCCATTCGGTCGTGGCCGCGGACGCGCGCCGCCTGATCGTCTACAACTCAGGAACGGCGGGCATCCGCGACGAGCGCGAACTGGCCGGCTGCGTCGTCGGCACCACGGGCGATCCGCGCACGGCCCTGTTCCGGGTCGATGTGATCGAGATCCCCTTGGCCGATCCGTCCCGATCCCGGATCATCGACAGCCCGACCGTCTTCGCCGACCAGGCGACCGGCGAAATCGCCGGCCTGTGGCGGGGGGGCGATCACGGCCCGGGCACCCAGACCACGGGCAGCACCAACCATTGCCACGACATCACCCTGTTCCCGTCGAAGAACATCGCGGGCGGAGCCTGCTCGGGCAACGGCATCCTGTTCGACATCTCCGACCCGCGCGCGCCAAGACGCATGGACGCCGTGGTCGATGAAGGCTTCGCCTACTGGCATTCGGCGACGTTCAACAACGACGGCACCAAGGTGGTCTTCACCGACGAGTGGGGCGGCGGTGGACGACCGCGTTGCCGCGTCCAGGACCCGCTGACCTGGGGCGCCAATGCCATCTATGACATCGTCGATGGCCAGCTGGTGTTCCGCAGCTACTACAAGCTGCCCGCCGCCCAGACCGACCTCGAGAATTGCGTCGCCCACAACGGCTCGCTGGTTCCCATCCCCGGCCGCGACATCTTCGTGCAGGCCTGGTACCAGGGCGGTATCTCGATCAGCGACTTCACGGACTCGTCCGATGTGCGCGAGATCGCCTATTTCGACCGCGGCCCGGTCAACGCCGACCGAGCCAGCCAGGGCGGCTATTGGTCCGTCTATTGGTACAACGGTCGCATCTACGGCACGGAGATCGCGCGCGGGCTGGACGTCTTCACCCTTCAACCCAGCGAATACCTGACCGCAAACGAGATCGCCGCCGCCATGATGGCCGAGCAGGGCGAGACGGTGAACCCGCAGCAGCAGTTCCCCGTCACCTGGCCCGCCCACCCGGTCGTGGCCCGGGCCTATCTGGATCAGATGGCGCGCGACAACGCCATGCCGGTCGAGATGATGGGTCGCATCACCGAGGTGCTCGATCAGGCGATGCCGCTGATCGACAACGGCGGTCGTGACGCCGCCGTTGCACGCTCGCTTCGGGCCCTGGCCGGAGAGGTACGGGTCTCGGGCAACGACCAGACGGCCAAGCGCATGGCGGGCCTGAAGCAAACCCTGACCGGGATCGCGGCCCGCGTGGGGTGACGACGGTCGAGGAACGGAAGGCTCGCCGCCCGGCGGCGAGCCGTACCCCCGCGTGGTCGCGATCACCCGCAGTACCGCCTCCGCCGCGATCTCTGACGGGTCGCGGCCCTCTCGCCCCATAAGGTCCAGCGCCGCTGTCTGCCGCTCCGCCTGCGCGCGCCGCGCCTCCGGGTCGGCCAGCAGCCGCCCGACCTCGACGGCCAGCTTCTCTGGCGTGGCGTCGGTCTGGATCAGTTCCCGGGCGATCTCCTCGCCCGCAGCATGGTTGAACAGGGTCGCGTATTTCCCCGTGAAGAACGGCTTCATGATCGCATAGCTGAGCGGCTGGAAGCGGTAGGCGATCACCATCGGCACACCTGCAAGAGCCAGTTCCGTCGACACCGTGCCGCTGGTGGCCAGGGCGACGGTGGCGGCCCGCATGGCGGCGTATTTGTCGGCCTCGGCCACGACATGGGCACGGAACGGCCAGGTCGCGACGCGCGCGGTGACGTCGGCGGCCACCGTTCCCGCGGCGACGACCGCCACCGCCAGCGCCGGATTGGCCTGCTTCAGCCGCGCGACCGCTGCCTCATAGACGGGGGTCATCAGCCGGATTTCCGACGGCCGGCTGCCGGGCAGCACCACAATCAGGGGTGTCCCGGCCGCGATATGGTGTGAAGCGCGGAAGGCCTCAGGATCAGCTCCGCTCATGTCCACATGCAGCGCCTGGGACCCGACCACGGTCGTCTGCAGCCCCTCGCGCTCGAACCAGCGGGCGTCGAAGGCGTAGAGCGCCAGCAGGTGATCGACCGAGGCCGCCAGCGTCTTCGCCCGGCCCGGGCGCGACGCCCACACCTGTGGTCCGACATATTTGATCAGCGGCACTCCCGGCAGCGCTGTCTTCAACGCCTTGGCGACCCGGATGGTGAAGCCCCAGCTGTCGATCAGCACGACGGCGTCGGGCTTTTCCGCCACCGCCAGAGCCACCGTATCGGCCACCCGCCGCCTGACCAGCCCATAGGCCTTCAGCCCCTCCAGCCAGCCCAGGATGGACAGTTCGGCGATGTCGAACGGGCTTGGCACGCCCTCGGCGGCCATCTTCGAACCCCCGACGCCGACAAAAACCACGTCCGTAACGAGCCGGTCCTTCAACGCTCGCGCCAGCCCGGCACCGAGGTCGTCGCCCGACGCTTCGGCAGCCACCAGCATGATCTTGAGCGGGCGGCTCACCGCGTCTCGCCCCAGACGAACAGTCCCAGCCGGTCGGCCGCTTCGACGAGGGTCGGGCGGTCGATCAGGATCAGCTTTCCGGCCACGCCGCCGACGCCAGCCAGACCGGCCGCTGCGGCCAATTCGAGGGTCTGTGGCCCGATCACCGGCATGTCGACGCGCAGATCCTGGATCGGTTTGGGCGCCTTGCCCAGCGCCCCCTTCCGCTCGGCGGCCGAGCCGCGCAGATCGGCGGGCAACCCGGCCACGCGGGCCAGCATCGCGTCCGTGCCCTCCTGCGCCTCGACGGCCAGCACCAGACCGTCGCACACGACCGCGCCCTGGCCGATGTCCAGTTCCCCTGCCTTTTTTGCGACGTGAAGCGCTTTCCTGAGATCATCAAGCTGGGCATTCGTCGGCGTCATCGTGCCCAGAGCCCCGGCCGGCAAGGTATCGCCACCCAGGACGTCGTCGGCCCCCTCGATCGCGTAACCCTCGCCCTCGAACACCGACAGGATTTTGCGCAGGAGGGCGTCGTCGCCCTTGCTGGCGGCGGCGATGATGCCCGGCAACAGGGTCGCCCCCTTCAGATCGGGCTTCAGTGTCCTGAAATCGGGTCGGCTGACCGTCCCCGCGAAACACACCGCCGTGCACCCCGCCTTCTTGAGCGCCGACAGGATCTTTCCGAACTCGGCCATACCGGCGTCGATGCCCGGATAGCGCGCCAGATGAGCATCGGCGAACCCGGCCAGCCGGATCAGGAACACGGGCCGGCCCTCGGCCTCGCAGCGCGCCGCCACGGACACAGGCAGCGCCCCACCACCGGCGATCAGACCCAGCTTGCTCATTCGCCCGGCAGGCAGAGGGGCCGCTTGCCGTCCTCGCGGATGAAGGCGGTGATCTCCATGATCTCCGGCAGGTCGGAATAGCTGCCTTCGACCGCGTCCAGCCGTTCGGCGAAGGTCCCGCCCCCCTCGAACAGATCGCGATAGGCCGCAAGCAGCCTCCGTATGGCGGTCTTGTCATAGCCCTTGCGCTTCAGGCCGATCAGATTGAGGCCGTGCAGACGCGCGTGATTGCCCCAGGCCGAGCCATAGGGAATGACGTCACGGGTCACCGCCGCCAGGCCGCCGACGATCGCGCCCTGCCCCACCCGCCCATTCTGGTGCACGGCGGCCAGTCCACCGAGAAAGACCTTCGAGCCGATCCTCGCATGGCCGCCGAGCGTGGCCTGGTTGGCCATGACGACTTGGTCGCCCACGACCGCGTCATGACCGACGTGGGCACCGGTCATGAACAGGCCGTGCGACCCGATGCGGGTCACGCCCGCGCCTTGGGGCGTGCCGCGGTTGAAAGTAGAATGCTCCCGGATCAGGTTGTCGTTGCCAATCTCCAACCGCACCGTCTCGCCCCTGTAGCCCGTATGCTGTGGGTCGCCCCCAATCAGCGAGAAGGGATGGATGACGGTGCGAGCCCCGACCGACGTGTCTTGCTGGACCACCACATGGCTGACCAGGCGCACGCCCTCGGCCAGCACGACGCCCGGCCCCACGATACACCAGGGCCCAATCTCGACGTCGCCCGCCAGCTCCGCCCGGGCGTCGACGATGGCCGTCGCGTGGATGCTCACGATACGGCCGGCTGGGCAATGGTCATCATCATGGCGGCGAAGTCCGCCTCAGAGGCCAGCTTACCGTCGATGAAGGTCTCGCCGCGGAATTTGAAGATATCGCCCCGGATGCGGGTGACCACGACCTTCATGCGCAGCTGATCCCCGGGCCGGGCCGGCTTTCTGAATCGTACGCCGTCGATCGACATGAACATGATCACCTTGCCCTCGACCGTGACATCCATCGACTTGGACATCAGCAGGGCACCGGTCTGGGCCATGGCCTCGATGATCATCACGCCGGGCATGACCGGGTCGATCGGAAAATGACCGGGGAAATAGGGCTCGTTGTGGGTGACGTTCTTGATGCCGGTGATCGAGGTGTTGGTGACGAAATCCTCGGCCTTGTCGATCAGCAGGAAGGGATA
>JBBQTX010000041.1:0-11838 GCA_038234475.1 Caulobacterales bacterium
TGCATCCAGACCAGCCAGGCGGTCAGGACGATGGAGATCAGGACCACGGCGACGGCCCAGGAGCCGGAACTGACCGGACGCGGATCGAACAGGCGCTGGATCGCCTCCCAGCCGATGAACAGGCAGGACGCGAACACCAGCCCCGACTGGACCAGGGCCGCCAAGGCCTCGCCCTTGCCGTGGCCATGGCGGTGCTCCTCGTCGGGCGGGGCGGCGGCCCAGCGGACGGCGAAAAAGGTCGCCAGCGACGCGGCGAGGTCGAGGGCCGAATCCGCGAGCGACGCGAGGATGGAGACCGAGCCGGACGCGCCGAGCGCGAACGCCTTGAGGGCGATCAGAACGATGGCCACGCCGACCGACAGGCGGGTCACGGCGCGGGTCGCCGAACGGGCGTCTTCGAGGGCCTTGGAAGTCATCGCCGCCCTTGTCGCGGAAAGGCGTCGCGCTGCCAAGGCCGCCGGTGAAGCCTGGCCGTTAGCGTTACCGTCATGAAACAGCCCCATGAAAGGTGCCGTGTCGTCACTCACGGCGCGGGGCTTCTTTCGGAGGCGGACATGCAGACGGCGGAATCGGACCGCTGGATCGGACGTGGCGAAGCCATGGCGCGGCTGGGGGTCAAGTCCCAGACGCTGTACGCCTATGTCAGCCGCGGTCGGATCGCCGCGCGGCCCGACCCGGAGGATCCGCGCCGGAGCCAGTATGCGGTCCAGGATATTGTCCGCCTGACCGGTGGCGTGGTCGACGAAGCAGAGCCAGCGGCCTATCGGCGCATCCCGGGCGGCGCGGTCCGCGGCGAGGCGGAAATCCGCTCCGCCCTGACCGTGATCGCCGACGGTCGACTGTTCTACCGCGGCCTGGACGTCGCGCAGCTGGCGGAGACCGCGACGCTGGAGGACGTGGCGCGGCGGCTGTGGGACGCGCGGACGGTGAATCCGTTCGCCGAAGTCCGTCCGCGCGTCGGTGCCGTGCCGGGCGGTTCGGTGCGGGCCAGGCTGTTCGCCGCCGTGGCCCGCCGCGCCGAGGAGGACGCCGATCCCAAGCGTCGCTCGGTCGAATCCTTGCGGATCGAATGCGCCCGGGTGCTGGACGAGGCGGTGGACGCCGCAGCCGGATCGGGGCCACGCCTGTTTCTGCACCAGAGGCTGGCGCGGGCGTGGAAGATCCCCGAGCGCGACGGCCACCTGATCCGCCGCGCCCTGGTGCTGTCGGCCGATCACGAGATGAACGCTTCGGTCCTGGCCACGCGGGCGGCAGCGGACGGCGGCGCGGCCCCCGCCGGCGCGGCCTTCGCCGGCCTGCTGACCCTGGCCGGTTCGGACATGATGGCCGATTTCACCCGGACGTCGGACTGGATGGTGGCCGTGCGCCGCCAGGCCACCGACGCGGCGCGGCGGGCGCATGAGGCCGGGGCCTTGCACGGCTTTGGCCATCCAGACTATCCGGCCGGCGATCCCCGCGCCGCCGCTCTGCTGGCGGCGACCGACCTGCCCGCCGATGTGGCCCTCGCGATCGCCGATGGGGCGACCGCGAGCGGGCGTCCAGCCAATTTCAACCTGGCGCTGGCGGCGGTCGCGCGACGTCTGGAACTGCCCCGCGACGCCGCCGCCGACCTGTTGCTGCTGGGTCGGCTTGCGGGCCTGCTGGGTCATGCGCTGGATCAGATGACGAACGGCTCGCCAATCCGGGCAAGGCTGCGCTATGTGGGGTCCGAACCGGGAGCCAACTGACCGCCCCTGGAACTCGGGGGCGTGCGTGGCGGACTGGATTGCGGCGATCATTCTGGGCTTGGTCGAGGGCCTGACCGAGTTCATTCCGGTCTCCTCCACGGGTCATTTACTGCTGACGCAGAAATTGCTGGGCCTGACCGATCCGCGCTGGAGCTCCTTCGTCGTCCTGATCCAGCTGGGGGCCATCCTGGCCGTGGTGGCGCTGTATTTCGCCCGACTGTGGAAGGTGCTGATCGGTCTGCCGACCGATCCGAAGGCGCGGCATTTCGCCATCAGCATCCTGATCGCCTTCCTGCCGTCGGTGGTGGTCGGCGTCTTCCTCTATGATTTCATCAAGGCGGTGCTGTTCAACGTCGAGGGCGATACGGCGGTGACGGTGATCTGCGTGTCCCTGATCGTCGGCGGTTTCGGGCTGCTGGCGCTGGAGCGGTTCGCCCCCACCCCCACGACCGACGACGCCATGACCCTGTCGTGGAAAAGGTCCTTGGGCGTAGGCCTGTTTCAGTGCCTTTCGGTGATCCCCGGCGTGTCGCGCTCGGGCGCGACCATCGCCGGGGGGCTCAGCCTCGGCCTCGACAAGCGGGCGGCGGCGGAGTTCTCGTTCTTCCTCGCCATCCCGACCATGGTCGCGGCCTCGGGCTGGGACATCATCCAGAGCGGCGCGGCGATCGACTGGAATTTCGGCGGTATCATCGCCATCGGCTTTGTCGTCTCGTTCGTCAGCGGCTGGATCGTGGTCAAGGCACTGGTCGATTTCGTCGCCCGGCACGGTTTCGCCCCCTTCGCCTGGTGGCGGATCGTGGTCGGGGTGATCGGTCTGGGCCTGGTCTGGGCCGGCCTCGTTTAGGCCGCAGGCGCGTCCGCGAACTGGCCGCCGCGACGGTAGCGCCACAGATAGGACGGGGCGATGGCCTCGATCCCGGTCGGCTCGATCCCGAGCGCGGCCAGACCCTCGGCACCGTCGGCGACGACATTGTCGCTTTGCAGCGAAATCACCTGGTCGCGGGTCAGGAAGGGGGCGATGCCGACCGCGGCGGTCAGCTGGGCCAGCGAACCGATCTCCCGGGCCACGAAGAAGGGCAGGGGGATCAGGCCGTTGCTTCGGCGGGTCTCGCGCAGGATCAGTTTCAGAATCGCCTCGAAGGTCATCACCGCCGGGCCGCCCAATTCGAAGGTGCGGCCCGCCGCCTCGGGCAGGACGGTCGCGCGGGCGATGGCCTCGGCCACATCACCGACATAAACCGGCTGGAATTTCGTGTTGCCGCCGCCGATCAGCGGCAGGAACGGCGCGAACTGCGCCATCTGCGCAAAGCGGTTGAGGAAGTCGTCACCGGCACCGAAGACGATCGAGGGCCGGATCACCACAGCGTCCGGCTTGACCGCGCGCACGGCCATTTCGGCCTGGCCCTTCGAGATCGCATAGGCCGAGGCCCCGTCGGGATTGGCGCCGATGGCCGAAACCTGGACCAGACGGTCGACGCCGGCGGCGGCGCAGGCCTCGGCGATGGTGCGCGAGGCCTCGACATGCATGGCCCTGAAGGTTCGCTTGCCGGACTCGTAGAGGATGCCGATCAGATTGATGGCGGCGTCGGCCCCGGTCAGGGCGGCCGCGACGTCGTCGGGGCGGGTGGCGTCGCAGCGCACCAGCTGGATCTGGCCGACATCGCCCTGGGGTTTCAGGTCCCAGGCGCGGTCGGGGCGGCGCACCGCGACCCGGACCCGCCAGCCGCGCTTGGCCAAGGCCCGCACAAGCTGACTGCCGACGAAGCCCGAGCCGCCGAAGACGGTGACAAGGCCGGGGGCGACTTCGCTCATGACGGACTCCGAAAGACGGCGGCGCGAGGACAGAGAGCCCATGCCGGGTCGGGGATTAGACGATGGCCCGCGGGCCCGCAACGCCAACGCCTGTCGAGGTCACCGACAACGGGTCAATTTGATCGTCTGGACTGTACACTTGTGTTGAGTTTCACAGAAGTGTGGAGTATGCGACGGGCGTGAACGCGAACGAATTGAGAAAATGGCTCGCGGCGCGGGGCTGCACGTTTGAAAGCCATCGAGGTGGCTCCGGTCACCTTACCGTGCGCAGGGGAGAGCGGACGTCGCAGTTGCCGATCCATGGCTCACGCAAGGAGTTGGGGACCGGACTGGTCAACAAGATAAAGAAGGACCTGGATCTGAAATGAGCTTCTATCGCCTCAGCCTGACCCCGGACGACAACGAGTCGTTTCTGGTGACCAGTTCCGATTTTCCCGAACTGGCGACGTTCGGCGAGTCTCGCGACGATGCCGTCCGCCAAGGCGAAGCGGCCGTGGAGGAGGCCTTGGCCGCACGGATCGCGGATGGCCGGCCGTTGCCGCGGTTTCACCTCGTCAGCCGCCCGGGCGTGCCGGTGGCCCGCATCTCCTATGCCGTCCAGGTCAAGATCGGTTTGGTCCAGGCCTTGCGGGAATCCGGCCTGACCCGGGCCGAACTTTCCCGCCGCCTCGATTGGCACCGCGAGCAGGTTGATCGTCTGTTCCGGTTCGATCACGTGTCGAAGCCCGATCAGGTCCAAGCGGCCTTCAATGCCCTGGGATACGAAGTACGACTGGGAATCAGGCGTCGAAAACAGGCTGCCTGAACAGCGCCCCCGCTCTTGTCTGGAAGGCTCGGCCAAATCCTTGTTGACCGCCCTCGGACCCTGCCTTAAGGGTCCGCGCCTTCCGGACAGAAACGCCGCACGCGGTGCAATGTCTGGGCCCAGGTGGCGGAATTGGTAGACGCGCTGGCTTCAGGTGCCAGTGGCTTAACGGCCGTGAAGGTTCGAGTCCTTTCCTGGGCACCATCTTTCGAACGGCGCTGCATCGAAAGGTGCGGCGCCGTTTCTGTTTGACGCTCCCCGAGGTGAAGAGTGCTAGTAAGCAAGGGGTGAGCGGATCAGTGCGTTTTGGTACCGGTCGGGCTCACGTCTTGCTCACCAGCACTCTTCACTGACACAAGACGTCCCATGACGATTCATTTCCACGAAGGCGACCTGCCCAGCGGGCTCGATCTGGGGCCGGAGGTCGCGGTCGATTCGGAGACCATGGGCCTGCGCTTTCGCCGCGATCCGCTGTGCGTGGTGCAGCTGTCGGCGGGCGACGGCGACGCCCATGTCGTGCGCATGGCCCGGCCCGGCTATGACTGTCCGAACCTCAAGCGGCTGCTGACCGATGCGGCGGTGCTGAAACTGTTCCATTTCGGTCGGTTCGACATCGCCATGTTCCAGCTGCATCTCGGGGTCGAGACCCGGCCGGTCTATTGCACCAAGATCGCCTCCAAACTGGCCCGGACCTATACGGACCGGCACGGCCTCAAGGATGTCGTGCGTGAACTGGTGGGGATCGACCTGTCCAAGGCGCAGCAATCGAGCGATTGGGGCGCGACAGAATTGTCACCCGCCCAGCTGGAATACGCCGCCTCCGACGTGCTGTATCTGCATGCCGCCAGGGCGCGGCTGGACGAGATGCTGCTGCGCGAGGGGCGTCATGAGCTCGCCCGTCGCTGTTTCGACTTCCTGCCCTCGCGCTCCGCGCTCGATCTGGCGGGCTGGGACGAGATGGACATTTTCGCGCACAGCTGATGACCGATCCGTCCGACATCCGCAAAGCCGAGGACGAGGTCCGCGTCGCCCAGACCGCCGGTGCCTTTCGTGCCCGGTCGCGGCGGGTCCGGCTGCTGCGACGGGTGCTGCCGGTGGCGATCGTCGTGCTGGCGGGGGGCACGGTCAGCTGGATCGTGCTGCGCGGCGTGATGTCGGACGTCGAGCGCAAGGCCGGGACCAGCCGCGAAATTCGCCTCGACAACCCCATGTTCCACGGCCAGGACGCCGAGGGCCGAAGCTTCGTGATCGGGGCCAGGGGGGCGGTGCGCGATCCGGCCACCGGCCAGTTCCGTCTGGTCGGCCCGTCGCTGCGGCTGAACCTCGGCGGCCGCAAGGTCACCACCATGACGGCGGACGGCGGCACCTATAACGAGGCGGGCAAGACCGTGACCATCGGCCCGAACGTGCGGATTTCGGACGGCGGCTCGGGCTTTACGCTGGTCACGCCCGAGGCGGTGGTCGACACATCGACCGGCGTGGTGACCGGATCAAAGGGTGTTGAAGGCTCCGGCCCGCTTGTAACCATCAGCGCTTCGTCCTATGTGATCCGGGAACAGGGCGAGCGGGTCGAGTTTCGCGGCTCGGGCGATAACAAGGTGCGCGGGACCCTCAACCCCGCGAGGTCGGACGGATGAGCATGACCAGAACCCGGAAGACCTCGTTCGCGGCGGCGGCGCTGGCGCTCGCCGTGCTGGCGATCCCGACCCTCGGCGGGGCGCAGACTCCGCCCCAGGCGATCACGGCCGGCGGCGGCGCGGTGTCCTTCGGTGCCGACACCGGCGAGGTCACCCAAGGGGGCTTTGCCCTGCGGGGTCGCGCGGAGGTCATCCAGGGCCAGAACCGTCTGCGCGCCGACTCGATCAACGGCTTCGGCGCGAGCGGCGCGCTGAATCGCGTCGAGGCCGCTGGGAATGTCTATTTCGTCACTCCGACCCAGACCATTCGCGGTGATCGCGCGGTCTATTCGCTGACCAATGACGAGGTGGTGGTGACCGGCGACGTCATCCTGACCCAGGGCCAGAACGTGCTCACTGGCGGCCGGCTGACCTACAACACCCGCACCGAGTCGGCCCGCATGGAGGGGGCGTCCAACGGGCGCATCCGCGGCGTTTTCTACCCAGACAACAGCGGGAACTGAGCCCCGGCTCACACTGAAAATTGGCCCGCAAGGAACTCTCAGCGCTGAATCTGACCGAGACACCGGCGACCCCGGCGGTCCAGACCGCGCGCCTGACCGGTCTGCGGGTCGAGCATATCGCCCGCTCGTTCGGGCAGCGGCAGGTGGTGCGGGATGTCTCGCTGCATGTCGAACGCGGCCAGGTCGCGGGCCTGCTGGGGCCGAACGGGGCTGGCAAGACCACCTGTTTCTACATGATCACCGGCCTGATCCCGCCCGACTCGGGCACCATCTGGCTGGATGGCGAGGACATCACGGCGCAGCCGATGTACCAGCGCGCCCGCATGGGTCTGGGCTATCTGGCGCAGGAGGCCTCGATCTTCCGCGGTATGACGGTCGAGCACAACGTCATGGCGGTGGTCGAACTGCACCACGCCGGCAAGGCCGCCATCGCCGAGGAAACCAGCCGGCTGCTGGAAGAGTTGCGCATCGACCACCTGCGTCACGCCCCGGCCTCGGGCCTTTCGGGCGGCGAGCGGCGGCGCTGCGAGATCGCCCGGGCGCTGGCGGGCAAGCCGTCCTTCATGCTGCTGGACGAACCCTTCGCCGGCATCGACCCCCTGGCCATCGCCGACATCCGCCAGGTCATCCGCTATCTGGCCGGTCAGGGCATCGGCGTGCTGATCACCGACCACAATGTGCGCGAGACGCTGGAAATCATCGACCACGCCTCGATCATCTCGGGCGGTTCGGTGCTGTTCGAAGGCAAGGCCGAGGACGTGATCCGCGACCCGGAAGTGCGCCGGGTTTATCTGGGCGACATGTACGGTTAGCGGCCGAAAAGGCGCCCGTCCCACCAGACCGGCTGGTGCAGACTGGCCCGGATGGCCGAGAAATCCGGATGGGCCGGGTTAATCAGGATGTTGCGCTCCATCCGGGCGACCACGCTGGGCACGATCAGGACGGCGGAGCGGATCTGCTGGGCCCAGCTTTCGCCGAACCGGCGCGCCGTGGCACTTTCGGGCGTCTCCCAGCCAGGGTGATGATCGGTGGAGAACATCTCGTAAGTGACACCGGCGTCGATCGTGATCTCGATGAAATGCTGGTTGGGCGGCAGGTCGCCCGAGCCGTTGACCAGCTTTTCCAGCATGGCCGTGGAATAGTGTTCGGAGGCATAGATGATCGGCGTCCGGGCCGTGTTCCAGCGGCCGGGTGCGAGGCGAGACCCGGTGGCATCGAAGATGGGATAGGCCCCCTGCGCGTCGCCGATGCGGAAGGCCGTCAAGGTGCGATCCAGCGTCTGCGGCGTCACACGCCGGTGCCGTGATACAGCCTTCCCAACACGTCCTCGACCATCCGCCCGCCCTGTTCGCCCGACAGGGTCACGGCCAGCGGGGTCCGGCCCTCCAGCAACATATGCGGCCGGCCCAGAAAGGCGCGCGCGGCGCCCTCGCTCTTCCAGACGCGCAGGGCGAACTCCCAGACCCGTGCGAACCGGACCACGCGATCGCTCTCGGTCTTCGACAAACGCCCCTTGATCGATCCCTGGGCCTTTCGGCGGGCGTAGGTGGGCCGGCTGACGAAATGGTATTTGAAGCTCTTGTCCGTCGGCGCGACCTCGTCCGCCAGACGGTCCACCGCGCGGATCGAGAGTCCCCGGTCGATCTCGTCGATCAGCGCCATGGTCGGCCCGCCAGACAGGTCGGAAACCCGATCGAAGGTGATGCTCATATGAGACTATGTATCGTCTCAAGTGATCAAATGCAAGGCGGCGGTCACGTTCGCCGTCGCCGTCACGGCTGCCCCAAACTCAACCGGCTGATCAGCACCGCCGCGCGCTGGGCCTGGCGTACCAGACTGTCCAGATCGACCCATTCGCCCTCGGCATGAGCCCCGACTCCCGCCGCGCCCAGTCCGCCCAAGGTGGGGACGTCCGCCGCGACGAAGCCGCTGTCGGCAGCGCCCCGCAATGCCGGGTCCAGTTCGTCCATCTGCGACAGCCCGAGGTCCCGATTGACTGCGTTCAACCGGGCCAGCAGCGCCCGGTTCCCTTCGCTCGGTGCAACGGGAGGATAGGCATCGTCCGAGAAGACCAGCTCGGCGGTTGTGAGGGGCAGATGGTCGGTCACGATCGCCTGCATGCGGTCGCGGATCCGCCGGTCCTGTTCGCGGGTCAAGGTGCGCAGGTCGCCGCGCGCCACGGCGGTCTCCGGAACAATATTGGTCTTGCCCGAGGCGGTGACGCGAAAGCCGTCGGCGTCGATCTCAGCCGGTGTGCCGCCAGCGATGACCCCTACATTGTAAGTCAGATACGGCTCCTGGAGCTCACTGCGGAAACGGTCGAGGATACGCGCCATTTCATAGACGGCTCCGTATCCCAGGCTTTCACTGAAGATGATGCTGGAGTGGCCGGTGCGCCCGCCGGTGGTCAGCGTCCAGCTCGCGCCGCTTCGCCGCGCCACCGTCCCCATGTCCCGGCCCTCACTGACGATCAGGTTCTCGAACTCAAGTGCGTAGGTGGCGGCCAGGCCAGCCGTGATAAGGTCCCGCCGGGCGACTGCGAGGGGTGCGCCGATCCGTTCCTCATCCCCGGTCAGGAAGACGGTGACATTGGCGCCTTCCAGCGTCCCTGCGGCCTGCATGGCGCGCAGGGCGGCGATGATGACCACCACCCCGCCCTTGTCGTCGCCGACGCCGGGGCCGGTGGCGCGGGCTCCGTCGCGCTCGAAACGCTGGAAGGGGCTGTCGACCTCGAAGACGGTGTCCAGGTGGCCGATCAGCAGGATGTTGCGGCCCCGGCCCGCACGGGTGGCGATCAGGTGGCCGGCGCGACCCGTCTCCGTCATGTCGACCCAGAGGACCTCGAAGCCCAGCGGCTCCAGCTCGGCCCGGACCATGTCGCCGACGATGCGGACGCCGGGCAGGTTCAGCGTGCCGCTGTTCTGGTTCACCAGGGTCTCGAGCAGGGCGATGTGGCGATCGTGCTCGGCGACGACCGTCCGCATCATGGTCTGTTCGGCAGGGTTTGACTGGGCGACTGCGGCGGCGGGCAGGGCCAGGAGCAGAAGGACGGCAAGGAACAGGCGCATCTGGGCTCTCGCTCGGGACGGATGTCTCCACAGGTGAGCAAAGCGCGGGCGGCGCGTCCAGCGGTTTAGAACGCCGTTAACCGCTTTGGCGACAAGGTGTCCTCAGCAAGTTTCGGGCCACGCGCCCGCGGACGATTTAGGGGCGGGGGACACGCGGTGCTCGGACAGAGGCTGGAGATCCGGCAGGGCCAGGGGCTGGTCATCACGCCCCAGCTGCAGCAGGCGATCAAGCTGCTGCAACTGTCCAACCTCGAGCTGGACGCCTTCGTCGAGGCCGAGCTGGAGCGCAATCCGCTGTTGCAGCGCGAGGACGCCGAGCCGGGCGGCGAGGCCGCCGCGCCGGTCGCCGCCGAAAGCCATGACAGCGCCGAGATGACCTTCGACGAGGGCCGGGTGCAGGACGCCGACCGGACGCTCGACGCGCGCTCCGACGATGTCTATGGCGACGCCAGCCCGGGCGAGCGCACCTCGGACCGGATGGACGACGTCGGTGTAGGCGAGGCCCAGCCTGGGCTGACCGACTGGTCGCGGGCCGGCTCGGGCGGCGGCCTGCCCGACGGCGAGGGCCGCGAACAGCCGGACAGCCGCGAGGCGACCCTGTGGGAGCATCTGCAGGCCCAGGCCTCCCAGGCGGGCTTCAGCGCCTCCGATCACGCCATCGCCCTGACCCTGATCGACGGGGTCGACGAGGGGGGCTATCTGCGCGGCGACCTGAACGAGACGGCGGACCGGCTGGGTATCGCGCTCGAGCGGGTCGAGGCGGTGCTGGCCGTCTGTCACGGGTTCGAACCGACCGGCGTCATGGCGCGATCCGTGCCGGAATGCCTGAAGCTGCAACTGATCGAGCGCAACCGCTTCGATCCGGCCATGGGCTGTATGCTCGACAACCTCGACCTGCTGGCCAAACGCGACCTTTCGGCCCTGCGCAAGGCCTGCGGCGTCGACGCCGAGGACATGGCCGAGATGATCGCCGAGCTGAAGGCGCTGACGCCCCGGCCGGGCGCGGGGTTCGGCGGTGAACCGGCGCAGACGGTGATCCCCGACGTCTATGTGCGGGCCGATCCGGCCGGGGGCTGGAAGGTCGAGCTGAACACCGACACCCTGCCGCGCCTGATCATGGACAAACGCTATCACGGGGTGGTCGCCGCCGGGTCGCGGTCCGCCACCGAGAAGACCTTCGTCGCCGACTGCGCCGCCCAGGCCAGCTGGCTGGTCAAGTCGCTGGACCAGCGGGCCAGGACCATTCTCAAGGTGTCGTCCGAGATCGTGCGCCAGCAGGACGCCTTCCTCGCGTTTGGGGTGGAATTCCTGCGACCGCTGAACCTGAAGACCGTCGCCGACGCCATCGGCATGCATGAATCGACGGTCAGCCGGGTGACCTCGAACAAATACGTCGCCACCCCGCGCGGGGTGTTCGAACTGAAATTCTTCTTCACTGCGGCGATCCAGTCGTCGGACGGGGGTGCCACCCATTCCGCCGAGGCTGTCCGGCACCGGATCAAGGCCATGATCGACGGCGAGGGTCGCGACGGCGACGTTCTGTCGGACGATCGTATCGTCGAAATCCTGAAGGAGGCGGGCATCGACATCGCCCGCCGCACCGTGGCGAAATACCGCGAGGCGCTGCGTATTCCGTCTTCGGTCGAGCGCAAGCGGATGCTGAAAGTCTCTTGAGCGAGGGCGCTGACGCTCACGACCCGGTCGCCCGCTGCTTGAGCGCGGGTCGTGCGCGAAGCGCCAGGCCGCGTCGGGTCGACAAGGCGGAGCCTTTTGACTGCAGCCCACCCAACAACACCTTCACCACATTTCGGTGATCGGCGTTGACACCATTCCCGTTCGGTCGCGTTCTATCGACATGCAAATCCAGGTCAGCGGTAAACACGTAGATGTCGGCGACGCGTTAGGCTCGCGCATCTCCCAGGAACTTGAAGACGGGATCGGCAAATATTTCGAACGAGGTGCCGAAAACGCCGAGGTCGTGGTGTCCAAGGACGGCCACGGTTTCAAGGTCGACTGCTGGGTTCGCCTTGCGTCCGGAGAACCGATTGTCACCACCGGCCTGGGTGGTGATGCCCATGGGGCCTTCTCCGACTCGCTCGAAAAGCTCGAGAAGCGGGTCCGGCGCTACAAGCGGCGGCTGAAGAACCACCACGCCGGGCCGCGCGGCCTCTCGCCCGAGAAATCCGAGAATGCGGCACGCGACGTGGCCCGCAGCATCGTCCTGCGCAGCCCGGACTCGGTCGAGGATGACGCCTTCGGCGACGCCGGTGCGCCCGATGAGCC
>JBBQTX010000042.1:0-11270 GCA_038234475.1 Caulobacterales bacterium
ACCTGCAACTGGGCGACCTCGCCGAAGTCGCGCAGCATCGGACGGGCGGTCTTGCGGACCGCGTCGATCATGACGGAGACGAGAGCGGAGGCGAGGGCCATGGGGGAATCTCCTGGTCCGAAGGTCCTGAAAAGGCGGTCAGCCCGGACAGACGGAGAAGTTCAAAAGGCGACGTGGAGGCGTCAGTGAAGAGTGCCAGTGAGCAAGGGGTGAGCAGAAAAAGCCAGGCGAGGAGCATCCGCTTACCCCTTGCTCACTGGCACTCTTCACTCACCCAAAACCTACTCCGCCCGACGGACGTATTCGCCGGTCGCGGTGTCGACGACGATCCGCTCGCCCACGCCCATATAGGGCGGGATCATGATGCGGACGCCGTTGTTGGCGATGGCGGGCTTGTAGGAGGACGAGGCGGTCTGGCCCTTCACCGTGGGCTCGGTCTCGACCACCTCAAGCGTGACCTGATCGGGCAGGGACAGGCCGATGGGCCGTTCCTCGTGCATTTCGATGGTGACCTTCATGCCGTCCTGCAAATAGGCGACGCGGTCCTCGCCGACCCAGTCCTTCTGCAGTTCGGTTTGCTCGTAGGTCTGGTCGTCCATGAACACGAGAGCGTCGCCCTGCTCGTACAGATAGGAGAACTCCTTCTGTTCCAGCGTGACGCGCTCGACCTTGTCCTCCGACCGGAAGCGTTCGCTCAGCTTGTTGCCGGTTTCGAGGTTCTTGGCCTCGATGTTGGCGAAGGCACCCCCCTTGCCGGGCTTGACGTGGCTGGCCTTGGTCACGACCCAAAGGCCTTTGTTGTGCTCAAGGACCATGCCGGGCTTGATGGTGTTGCCGTTGATTTTCATGGGGTCTCGGAAAGGATTGAGGCGCGCCACATCGGAACGCCGACGCGCGCGAGAACGGGCGCAGTCCCTAGAGGAACCCGCGTCATCCGGCAAGCCGCAGGGCCTTAGTGGAGGCTGGGCCGGCCCTCGGTCTTGCGTTCGATGAAGTTGGCCAGGCGGACGCGCCCGCCCATGGGTGCCGCCAGCTTGCCGGCCTGGGCATCCAGCTTGCGCGCTTCGTGGGCGAAGGCCGCAGCGATGCCGGCCGACGACATGGCGGCGAAGATCTGCAGTTTGAGGCTGGCCGGCCGCATGGCGATCCAGACCGCGTTCAGCGCCTGCGCGGCGGCCCAAAGGCCCATGGCCGTCGTCCGTTCGGGCCGGGCCGGAGCGTTCCAGACGCGCAGGGCTGACAGGGTGGTCACCGAAAACACCGCCGGCAGGATCAGGCTCAGCGGCCCGCGCGGCCGCTCGGTGATCGGCGCGTCGTCGTCGGCCAGATGCACGGGCCGCGGCCGGATAGTGGTCCGGGCCAGAAGCGTGGCTCCGAGCGCGAAGCCGACCGTCACGGCGACGCCAAGGATCACATGGCCGATGTCGCGCTCATTGGCGTTCAGGAAGTCGCCGGCGGCATCGCGTGCGCCGTCTGACATGTCATCGATGTCGGTCATCCCGGCTCCCTCCTGAGCTGAGAGCGGAATGGCGCAGCCCCGCGTCAGTTCCCCCGAGGCACTTTCGTCCAGGCGATCCGGATCACGGCGGATCCGGCGGTCGAGGTTCCCATTCGGAACCGGCAAAGTTAATGTGGACGCATGCAGGCCTCCGACTCATCCCCGCAAACATTGGTCATCCGCGCTCCGGATGACTGGCATGTCCACCTGCGCGACGGCCAGATGTTGACTGACGTCGTCAACCACACGGCGCGACAGTTCCGGCGCGCGATCGTCATGCCGAACCTGACCCCGCCGGTCACCACGGTCGCCGCCGCCGAAGCCTATCGGACGCGAATCCTCGCGGCGGTCGAGCCGGGCCTCGCGTTCGAACCCCTGATGATCTGCTACCTGACGGACGACGCCGATCCCGAGGAGATCGCGCGCGGGTTCGAGGCCGGGGTCTTCACCGCCTGCAAACTCTATCCGGCCCATGCGACCACCAATGCCGAGCATGGCGTCACCGACATCCGCAACATCCATCCCGCCCTCGAGCGGATGCAGCGCATCGGCATGCCCTTGCTGCTGCACGGCGAGGTAATGGACCATTCGGTCGACGTCTTCGACCGGGAAGCCGTCTTCATCGAGCGGATATTCTCGAAGATCGTGGTCGACTTTCCGGCCCTCAGGACCGTGTTCGAACACATCACCACGGCCGACGCCGTGGCCTTCGTCGAGAGCGGCGGGCCGAACCTGGCCGCGACCATCACGCCGCATCACCTTCGCATCAACCGCAACGCCATGTTCGCGGGCGGCATCCGACCGCATTTCTATTGCCTGCCGGTCGCCAAGCGCGAGCGGCACCGTCTGGAGCTGCGCCGGGCCGCGACCTCGGGTTCGCCCAAATTCTTCCTCGGTACGGATTCGGCCCCGCATCTGACGGGAGACAAGGAGTCCGCCTGCGGCTGCGCCGGCATCTTCAACGCGCCGTTCGCGATCGAAAGCTATGCGGCGACGTTCGACGAGGAGGGGGCGCTGGACCGGCTGGAGGGGTTCGCCTCCGAACACGGCCCGCGTTTTTACGGCCTGCCGCTGAACGAGGATCAGATCGTTCTGGACCACGAGGGCGTCGTCGTTCCCGCCCACATCGGCACCGCACTGGGCGATCTGGTCCCGTTCCATGCCGAAGAGACCTTGCCTTGGCGGCTGGCCGCCAAGCCGGCGATTTAGGCGGCGGGAACCGGTCAGGGATTGCAGTCGCCGCATTGACCGGGGTCGGCGGCGAGGCGCGCCACGGGCCGTTCCTGCCGATGACCGCAGCCGGCGCAGGTCAGGACCTCGGCGCGGGTCTGCGAGGTCGGCTCGCCGCAGTCGGCGCAGGGCAGGCCCGCCAGTCGGTCCGTCACCGCAAAGCCGGGCCGGCCACAGGCCGGGCAGAGGGACCGGGACCGCCGCACCAGATCGAGTGTTGCGCGCCTGATCGCCCGCATCCGTGTCGGGTTGCGATCCGCCCGCATGTCGGTTTCGACCAGGACCGCGCCGGCCCGGCTGACGATCGTTTCGATGCCTTCGACGAGCGCGGCCCCGCTGCCAAAATCCTTGACCAGGGCGATTTCGGGAGCCGGCCGGTCGTCCACCCAGGCGGTCAGGATGACGCCGTGGCCCGGAAACCCGATCCGCTCGGCGAACGCCCGTCCGGCGTCAGGGTCGGCGACGACGAGATGGGAGAAATTGGTCTGCGATCCCCCGTGATAGCCGACCAGTTCGAGGCCGGACCGGCGGTCGATCAGCACCACGATCTCTCGCCCGAACGGCAGGAAGGGAAGCTGGGGGTGGGGCCCGAAACTGCCTTCGCTGGCCAGGCCGATACGGGCTGACGGCACCCGGTCGAAGGCGGCGGCGATCTTGCCGCGCGCCGCCTCCAGTGGACTGACTGTCCGCATCACCTCGCGGCTGAAGCTGCCGAAGACGTCGGTGTCGAGACCGGGCGCGACCTCGACGTGCTGGCCGAGCACGCCCGCGACGACAGGGGCGATGGCGCGCTCCTTGCCGTGCATGGTGGCCAGCACGGCAGCGTCACCCGGCCATGGCGGGCCGCCCGCCGGGACCGGGTGACGTGATGCCACGGTTTTCGTCAGTGCGCGTGGGCTGCCACCGCCTCGGGCATGGCCGAGGAATGCAGATGGTCGATCTGCCAGACGCCGTCCTCGAAGCGGTAGATGAAGGAATACCGGGCCACGACGTCGCTGTTCTGGCCGGTGGCCGGGTCCGTGATCGCCACGGTCCAGGTCCCGACGCGGGAGGCGGTCTGGCAGTCGATCTCGGTCGTGCCGGTGTCGATTCGCCCGACGGGCTTCAGCTTCAGGAAGTTGACGAAATAGTCACGCACCGTGGCCGGTGTCGTCCGAGGCTGGTTAGACACGGTCGGCAGCAGGACGGGTTCGGCGGTGAACAGCGCGGTCACCGTGTCGGGGTTCAGGGTGGCCCAGGCCTCGTTGAAAACGGCGAAGCGGCTGTCGATGTCCGCGGTCGTCGCGGTCGGGCAGGTGCGGGTCGTGTCGAGCGCCGGGCTCGCCAGGACGGCGGCGGGGGCGGCGACCGACAGGAGGGCCGCTACGGTGAGGGTGTAAAGCGTCTTCATGGGGTCGTTCCTTGGGTTGAGCCGCGGAGCGGCGGGGTGGAGGATGGAATCGTCAAGCGCGCCGGAGGCCACTCACTGCCAGAGCCAGGTCGCCGCAGCGGTATAGAGGGCGATGCCGACGATCAGGTTGAAGGGGAAGGTGACGGCCAGAGAGGCGGTCACATAAACACCGGGGTCGGCCTGCGGTGCTGCGATCCGCATGGCGGCGGGCACGGCGATATAGGAGGCCGATCCGGCGAGGATGGTCAGCATGGCCGCATTGCCCAGGCTGAGACCGGCCAGGTGGGCCAGACCCAGGGCGATGCCGGCCGAGAGCAGGGGGAAGGCAATGGCGAAACCGATCACGGCCGGCGTCAGCTTGCGCCCGCCCTCCATCAGCCGCCGGGCGGCGACCAGGCCGATGTCGAGCAGGAAGAAGCACAGGGCCCCCTGGAACAGCGGCCCGACAAAAACCTCGAGCTTTGCCATCCCGGCCTCACCGGACACCGCGCCGACCACGAAGCTGCCCAGCAGCATGACCGTGGCGGCCCCGACGAACACTTCTTTCAGGATGGCGCGGCGGCGTCCCGGCTCGCCGCGACCCGCGCCGTTCATCAGGAACAGCGCCGTCAGGATGGCGGGCGTCTCCATCAGGGCCAGCACGGCCGCCATATAGCCGCCGGGCGTCAGGCCGACCGTCGCCAGATGCTGCTGGCCGGCGGCGAAGGTCACGACCGAAACCGATCCATAGGTGGCCGCCAGGGCGCAGATGGTCGGACGATCCAGCCTGGACGACCGCTTCAGGATGAAAATGGCCAGGATCGGCATCAGGGCGCTGAGCGCGATCCCGATGGCTGCGGCGGAGAGGAAGTCGCCGCTCAGCCCCGCAGCGCGCGCCTCGACGCCGCCTTTGAAGCCGATGCACAGCATCAGATACAGCGACAGCGCCTTGGACACCGGTTCGGGGATCGTCAGGTCCGACCGCGCGAACGCCGCCGCCGCACCGATGAAGAAGAACAGGATAGCGGGGGACGTCAGAAGGGCCAAGCTGGCCGACAGATCAGGCATAGGTCATTCGGTCCTTCGCGGGTGGGCCGGTTTGGTCTCGACCATGACCGCATTCCAGTTTATTGATGTGATGTGAGCCATAACGGATTCTAATGACGTGTCGGAGCGGCTGGTCAATCTGGACATCGATCTGCTGCGCGCCTTCGTCTCGGTCGTCGAGACCGGCAGTTTCACCCGCGCGGCGGCGCTGCTGGGCCGGAGCCAGCCGGCCGTCAGCCTGCAGATCCGTCGCCTCGAAGATCAGTTGCGCTCGCCCCTGCTGGATCGCGGCGGCAATGGCGTCGGCCTGACGACGGAGGGGGCGGCGCTGCTGCCACAGGCGCGTCGCCTGCTGCGGCTCAACGACGAGATCATCTCGACCCTCGGCGAGGGAGATCTGGAGGGCGAGGTGCGTTTCGGCGCGCCCGAGGATGTCGCCACCATGCATCTGCCGGCGATTCTGGGGGCGTTCGCGCGCAGCCACCCGCGTATCAAGCTGTCGGTGACGTGCGACTATACCGCCAATCTGCTCGACCAGATGTCGCGCGGCATGCTCGACCTGGCCCTGATAAAACGCGAGCCCGTAGGGCCGGAGCTTGGCGTTCGGGTCTGGCAAGAACCGCTTGTCTGGGTGGCGCTCGACGGCTCGATCACCGAGACGACACCCTTGCCGCTGATCGTGGCCCCGGCTCCGGACATCTACCGCAAGCGGGCGCTGGCCGCGCTGCAGGAGGCCGGTATCGCCTTTCGGGCTTCGTTCACCTCGCCCAGCCTCGCCGGTCAGATGGCGGCCCTGCGCGCGGGGCTCGGCGTCGGCGTCCTGCCTGCGGCCATGGCTCCGCGCGACCTCGTCGTGATCGGCACGCCCCTTCCGTTGCTCAGCGACAGCGAAATCGCCCTTGTGTCGGCCAAGGGCGCGGGTGGCCCGTCCGGATTGCTGGCGCAGGAAGTACTGCGCGCGCTGGAGCGCGGCCCGGTGCCTTCCTAGCGCAGGCCTCGCCACCGGGCAGACTGTGACGAACGTTCCTAATTTCCCGTCGCGCTCTTGTCCGGCGCTATCTCGGTCATGGCCGATTGCAGGTAGTTCTGCTCGCCCAGCTGCTCGATCAGCTTGTGCTGGGCCTCGAGGAAGTCGATGTGCTCCTCGGTGTCGTTCAGGATGCGCATCAGGATGTCGCGGCTGACATAGTCGCGGGCCGCTTCGCACTGGGCCACGCCGGCCAGCAGGGTGTCGCGGCCGCCCAGTTCCAGCTGCAGGTCGGCACCCAGGCATTCGAAGGCGTTCTCGCCGATCTTCAGCTTGTGCAGGTCCTGCAGATTGGGCAGGCCGTCGAGGAACAGCACCCGCTTGATCAGCATGTCGGCGTGCTTCATCTCGCCGATCGATTCTTCGTAGACGATCTCGCCGAGGTGTTTCAGGCCCCAAGCCTCGAACATCCGGGCGTGCAGGAAATACTGGTTCACCGCCGTCAGTTCGTTGGTCAGCACCGCGTTGAGCGTGCGGATGATCGCGGGATCGCCCTTCATGGTCAGCCTTTCATCGCGAGCGCGTCCGTCGACCTGACGTCATGAATCACCCGCGTGTGTCGTGTGCCGCATCTAACACGGAACCGAAGCCGATGTTCAGATGAGAATTCTTCTCACTGTATTGAAAATGCGAGTGAATCTCGTTGCGAACGCGAAGCGGGAGCTATTCGGCGGCCATGGCGAAGGACTGGCGCGTTTCCTGGATCATCTCGCGCATTTCGCAGACGCATCTGGCGCACTGGACAGCGCACCGGTTGCGCGTGAAGACGTCGCGCGGTCGGGTCGCGCCCGCCTCGATGGCGGCGGCGACGTCACGCTTGCGAAGACCGTTGCAGTTGCAGACGTACACGAAAGAGTGGACCCGATTGGTTGCGAATGGTTCTCTCTAGCAGGTGAAGCAGGGCGAATGCAAGTCGTTCGCAGGCGCGGCTTGACGGCACCGACCGGGCGTCGCACTTCGGACCCATGGCCAAATCCTCCGTCGTTCCGCCGCGCCCGCCCTGCCGCCTCTATCTGATCACACCGCCGGCGATACCGGACCTGGCCGCCTTCGCCCGCGATCTGGACGGGGCGCTGGCCGCCGGGGACGTGGCCGCGCTGCAGGTCCGGCTCAAGGACGTCGATGACGCCACGATCCTCGCCGCAGTGACCGCGCTGGGGCCGGTCGCCCGTGCCCATGGGGTGGCGGTGATCCTGAACGACCGGCCCGACCTGGCCAAGGCGTCTGGCTGCGATGGCGTCCATCTCGGCCAGTCCGATGCGCCCCCAGGCGAGGCCAGGCGGATCATGGGTTTCGACGCCATGATCGGCGTGACCTGCCACGACAGTCGTGAGCTGGCGATGGAGGCGGCGGAGGCCGGGGCCGACTATGTCGCCTTCGGTGCCTTCTTCCCGACCACCACCAAGCCGACCGTGCATCGCCCGGATCCGGAGATACTGACCATCTGGCAGGAAACCACCGAAATCCCCTGTGTCGCCATCGGCGGGATTACCGCCGGCAACGCCGCCGAACTGGCGCGGGCCGGTGCCGACTTCATCGCTGTCAGCGCCGCCGTCTGGACCCATCCGCGAAGCGCGGCGGCGGCCGTGCGGGAACTGGTCGAAGCGGTCGGCCCGCCGCCGTGACCTTCAGGGGATATTAGGGAGGATCGGGCTAGAAAGTGCCGTTACTCCCCGTTCCGGATCCGATCATGCCGATGAGCCGCGCGCTCGAACCTCTTGAGCCAGTCGTCGCCAGCGGGCCCGCGCCGACGGCCCGACAGGGTGATCCGGTGACAAGGCGCGCGTCCGGCGTCGGCCAGACGCTGGCTCCGCTGTTCACCGCCATGGCGGTGATGCTGCTGGTGGTTCTGGCGATCACCTTCGCCCGCTCCGCCGATACGGTCGCCGCCCTGTGGGGTGGCGGCGGCCTGGCCGTGGCGGTCTGGCTCAGGACCTCGCGTGGTCCGATGTACGATCTGTCGTTCGGTGGCCTGGTGGCGCTGGGCATCGCCGCCGGCAATCTGCTGGCCGGCAATTCCACCGAACTGACGGCCATGTTCACCTTCGCCAACATGCTGGAAATCTATTTCACGGTCCTGATGGCGCGCCGGTTCGCACCGACCCTGAATGTCGCGTCGGTGGAGGGAGCCTGCCGCTTCCTGATCAGCGCAGCCGTGATCGGCTCGGTGCCTGCGGCGCTCTTTGTCGGCGGCATGCTGTTCTGGATGACCGGCGCGGACTTCCTCGACACGGCGCGGACCTGGTGGTTTGGCCATGCGCTGGGTGTGGGCGTCATCGGCAGTTTCGGTCTCGCCCTGACCCGCCGCGAAGTGTCGCGCCTGGCGGTTCCGACACGGGCCCTGGAGGCCGTGATCCTGCTGGCCCTGCTGGCCGGCGTCTGCTTTTCGGTCTTTTCGCAGACCTTTCCAATCGGTTTCGTCACCATCCCGCTCCTGCTGTTGATCGCGGTCCGGCTTCGCATGCTCGGGGTCATGGCGGCGCTGATAATCATTTCGATCCTGACCGTCGGGTTCAGCATGCGGGGCTACGGACCCTATGGCGTTCTGTTCGAGGGGTCCGACCGGGCCATGATGGCCCAACTACTGGTCCTGTTCGGTTATCTGCCGATCATGCTGGTGGCTGCCCTGCTGGAAGAACGCGACCGGTTGGCGGACCGCGCCAGGGCCGGTCAGGTCCGCGCCGAACGGGCCTCGGAGGCCAAGTCGCGTCTGCTCGCCAATGTCGCCCACGAGATCAAGAGCCCGGTCGGCGGCGTGATCGGGATCGGTGAACTGTGGAAGAGCGGCCAGCTGGGCGCCGTCACCCCGACCCAGGTCGAGATGGCCGACATGCTGGTCAAGACGGCGCGTCAGGTCGAGGCGCTGGCCCACGATCTGCTCGACGTCGCCCGGGCGGAATCCGGAGCGGTCAAGGTCGAACTGCGGCCCACGGACGTGCCCGGCGTGCTGGAGGATGTGCGACGGGCCGTGGCGCTGCGCCCCGAGGCCGCTGGGCTCCGGCTCGACGTGATCGGCGAGGGCGACGGCCTGGTGGCCCTCGCGGATTCGCAGCGGCTGACACAGGTCATCGACAACCTGGCGTCCAACGCGGTCAAATATGGCGGGGCGGGCGGATCGGTCGTGTTCCGCGCCTGCCGGATCCATGACGGCGTTCGGATCGAGGTCGTCGATCGTGGCCCGGGCCTGTCCCCGGAGAAGCAGGCTCAACTGTTCGAGCCGTTCAACCGGCTGGGCCTCGAACGCTCCGCCGTCGAGGGCCACGGCATCGGCCTGGCGCTGGCCAAGCGTCTGGTCGAACTGCAGGGCGGCTCAATCGGCGTCATATCGTCGCCGGGCGACGGCGCGACCTTCTGGGTCGAACTGCCGGCCGCCTGACCGCGCGGGCTCTTGCCGTCGGGGGCCCGAGGCGCGATGGTCGGGTCCATGAAAATCGCCCTGATCACCGCCGCCGCCGCGCTGTTCGCCGGCGGCGTTCATGCCCAGACGGTGCCAGAGGCGGGTACGGCGCCCGCCGCACCTTCGCCCGTCAGCAGCCTGACCCGCGACCTGAACAGCGGCCCGCCGGCCCCGGCGAGCTATCTGGCTCAGGTACCCGCGCCGGTTTCAGCGGATACGCCGTCGGTCGCTCCGGTAGCGACGCCGACGTCGCCTCCCGCCACGGCGACCCCTACAACACCCCGCCTCGCCCCCGCTCCGACGGCCGCGACCCCGCCGCGCACTGCGGTTCCGGGTCCGGTCCTGCCGCCCGCCGAGTCGTTCACGCCCCCGCGCGTGGCGCCTGCACCGCGTACGGCTCCATCGGTTCCGCGACCCTCGCCTTCGCCGGCGGTGGTCCCTGAACCCGCAATGGTCCCGCCGCCGCCTGCCACCCCCGCCATCACCGTGCTGGATGCCGCCGCCCGCGCGGCCCTGCCGTTCAGGACCGCCCTGCCGCCCGGCTTCGAGATCGTCACGGGCCGGCCGGGTCCGGATTTCCGCGTCTATACGATCCGGCGTGGCGAGCGGTCGTTCGTCATGGTCTATGCCGGGCCGGCGTCGCAGTTTCCGATCTACAGCGGCCAGATGATCGAGGCCGGGGGCCGCGCGTCAGTCGTCGCCACCGAGGACGGTGTCCGACATGCCATGGAACACCTGTTCCAGCGCCCCGCCGCGCCCCGCGAAATCCACGTCTGGATCATGAGCCTGGAGGGTGCCGACCGCGCCTTGGCCGAACAGATCGCCCAGTCGGTGGACGTCCGGTAGGCCGGGAAGGTCACGGCCCGGACCCGCGATAACCGCTGGAATACGAGGGCGCGGCCACCCCCTGCCGTCAGACCAGTTCCACCGCCACCGCCACGGCCTCGCCGCCGCCGATGCACAGGCTGGCCATGCCCTTCCTGCCGCCGCGCGCCTGAAGCGCCGCCAGCAGGGTGGTCAGGATACGGGCCCCGGAGGCGCCGATGGGGTGGCCCAGCGCCGTCGCGCCGCCGTTGACGTTCAGTTTCGCGCGGTCGATGCCGAGGTCGCGCATGGCGATCATGGCCACCACGGCGAAGGCCTCGTTGATCTCCCACAGGTCGACATCGCCGACCGACCAGCCGGCCTTCTTCAGGGCCTTCTGCATGGCGGGAACCGGTGCGGTGGTGAACAGGCCGGGCTCATGGGCGTGGGCCGCGTGGCTGACGATGCGGGCGACGATCGGCAGGCCCAGCGCCTTGGCCACGCTCTCGCGCGTCATCACCAGGGCGGCGGCGCCGTCCGAGATCGAACTGGCGTTGGCGGCGGTGATGGTGCCGTCCTTCGAGAAGGCGGGCTTCAGATTGGGAATCTTCTCCGGCATGGCCTTGCCGGGCTGTTCGTCCTCGGTGACCGTCTCGACGCCCTTGCGGGTCGAGACCTCGACCGGGGTGATCTCGGCCTTGAAGGCCCCCGAGGCGATGGCGGCGCGCGCGCGGGTCAGGCTCTCGATCGCGTATTCGTCCTGGGCCTCGCGCGTGAACTGATAGGTCCGCGCCGAGTCCTCCGCGAAATTGCCCATCAGTTTGCCGGGCGTATAGGCGTCCTCGAGGCCGTCCATATACATGCTGTCGACGATGACGTCGTGACCGATGCGGGCCCC
>JBBQTX010000043.1:0-10840 GCA_038234475.1 Caulobacterales bacterium
TTTCATCATCGTCGTGGCCAAGACCGACCCCAGCGAGGGGGCCAAGGGCACCTCGCTGATCATCGTCGAAACCGACGGCGCGGAAGGCTTCGAGCGTGGCCGCAACCTGCACAAGATCGGCATGGAGGGGAATGACACCTCGGAGCTGTTCTTCAACGATGTGAAGGTCCCCGGCGAGAACATCATCGGCGGCGGCGAGGGTCAGGGCTTCATCCAGCTGATGCAGCAACTGCCGCAGGAGCGGCTCAATATCGCCGTCGGTGGCCTGGCCGCAGCCGAGCGCGGGCTTCGGGAGACCGTGGCCTATGTCAAGGAACGCAAGGCCTTCGGCAAACGGGTGATCGACTTCCAGAACACCCAGTTCAAACTGGCCGAGGTCAAGACCAAGCTGACGGTCGCCAAGGTCTTCGTCGATCACTGCCTGGGGCTGCATCTGAAGGGCAACCTCGACGCCGTCACCGCCTCCATGGCCAAATACTGGGTCACCGACATCCAGGGCGAGGTCATCGACGAGATGCTGCAACTGCACGGCGGCTATGGCTATATGAACGAATATCCGATCGCCCAGCTGTACAAGGACGCGCGGGTGCAGCGGATCTACGGCGGCACCAACGAGATCATGAAACTGCTGATCGCGCGGACGCTGTAACGGCCATCTTGCGTTTTTGTACGTAACTGCGTACGTTATCGACATGAACGCCATGTCCATAACCGAGCTGCGCAAGAATCTCGCGGCGGCCGTCGATCGGGTCACGGCGGATCACGACTACACCATCATCACGCGCGAGGGCGGCAAGCCGGCGGCGGTGTTGATGTCGCTGGAGGATTTCGCGTCGTGGCAGGAGACGGAGCATTTACTGCGCAGCCCGGAGAATGCGAAACGACTGCGTGAATCGATCGCCGAACTGGAAGCGGGCAGAGGCCAGGTGCGCGACCTGATAGAATGAAGGTCGCGTTCGACAAGAACGGATGGGAAGACTACCTCCACTGGCAGAGCCAGGACCGTAAGCCGCTCATCAAGATCAATGGCTTGATCAAGGAGTGCGCCCGTTCACCCTTCACCGGAACCGGAAAACCGGAACCACTGCGCGGCGAATTGGCAGGCTGGTGGTCCCGTCGCATCGATCAACGGCACCGCCTGGTCTATCGCGTCACCGATGCCGGACTGGAAATCATCCAGTGCCGGAATCACTGCTGATCGCGTCGTTACGCCCGGCCGCTCTGGCCTGACAGCTGACCCGGATCGACGCCGATACCGGCGAGGGCGCGGGTCCATTTGGCGTCGTAGTCCGGGTCGAAGATCAGGTCGGTGTCGGCGTCGGCGGTGAGCCAGACATTGTCGCCCAGTTCGTCCTCCAGCTGGCCCTCGCCCCAACCGGCGTAGCCGAGCAGCAGGACCGAGCGGCGCGGACCGGTCAGCGGGTCGAGCATGGCCACCAGGGCCTCTCGGGTGCCGGTCATGGCAAGGCCGTCGCCGAACGACCGGGAGCCGTCCGGCGCGGTCCAGTCGTCGGTGTGCAGCACGAAGCCACGCTCGCGCTCCACCGGGCCGCCGGCCAGCACGATCCGGCCCTCGGCTGCTTCGGGGATGGCGGTTTTCAGCTTGGCCAGCACCTTCTTCAGGTCGACGCCGGGGGCCGGCCGGTCCAGCCGCAGACCCATGGCGTGGTCGGGGCCATGGGCGCAGATCAGGATCACGGCATGCTCGAACCGGGGATCGCTGATGCCCGGCATGGCCACCAGAAGCCGCCCGACGAGTGATTGGAATTCGACCATTCCCCTATCATCGGGTGCCGGCGTGACAGGCGCAAGGCGAAGCGCGCTTGGCGAGGCCGTTCTCAAGGCCTATCTGATCTCCGACATCTCCCTTCCCATGCTTTCGGAGCCTGCCATGACCGTCCAGATCGGCGACCGCATCCCCTCGGCCAACCTGTCCCGTGCCACCGACGACGGCCCCAGGCCGATCACCACCGACGACATTTTCGCCGGTAAGACCGTGGCCCTGTTCGCCCTGCCCGGCGCCTTTACCCCGACCTGTTCGGCGCAGCATCTGCCGGGCTTCAAGGCGCATCTGGCCGACTTCGCCGGCAAGGGCGTGGACACGGTGGCCTGCCTCTCGGTCAACGACGCCTTCGTCATGGGGGCCTGGGCCGACAGCCAAGGCGTCGGCAAGGACGAGATCGTGATGCTGGGCGACGGCAATGGCGACTTCACCCGCCAGCTGGGCCTGACCATGGACGGCCGCGGCTTCGGCATGGGCGAAAGGTCGCAGCGCTATGCCATGATCGTCAGGGACGGCGTGGTCGAGCATCTGAACGTCGAGCAGCCGGGCGAGTTCAAGGTGTCCACGGCCGAGCATCTGCTAACGCAGCTGTAGGCCGCTTCCGCCCGCGATCAGGCGGCGACGGTCTCGGGTTCGGCGGCGACGTCGCCGGGCTGGGCCATGGTCATCACATGGGTGATGGCGCCCAGCAGCATCGGCGGCGTGATCGGCTTGGGCACGAAATAGGTCATGCCCGCCGCCGTGCAGGCCGCGATGTCCTCGGCGGCGGTGTCGGCGGTGACGGCGATGATCGGCACGTCGGCGTTGGGACCCGTGCCCGCGCGGATGCGGCGAGTCGTCTCGCGCCCGTCCAGCTCGGGCATGCGGACATCCATGAAGATCAGGTCGAAGGCCGTGGCCTCGCATATCTTCAGCGCGGCCAAGCCGTCCGCAGCGGTGGCGATGTCGCAGCCCAGCGGCTGAAGGATCAATTGGATGGCGCGCCGGTTGATGTCGTGGTCGTCGACCACCAGCACCCGCATCGGGCGGTCGTCCTCGTCGCCGATCGACGTATCGACGGGGGCGGCGTCGGCGACCGGGTCAGGGGCCGGGGCGGCCTGGGCCTGTGAGACCGGAGTGAGCGCCTGGGGTGCCGGTCCGGGGGTTGCCGGGGTCGAGGGCCGGCCTGACAGGGCGCGGGCGACGGCGTCGCGGCTTTCCCGATCCAGCGCCGGCGGAGCCACCGCCACGACGGCTTCGCCGGGCTGGAGGGTGAGTGAAAGCGTGAAATTGGCGCCCTCGCCGGGGCGGCTGCGGGCGGTCAGCCGACCGCCCATCAGATCCGCCAGCTGACGGCTGATGGCCAGGCCCAGACCGGTGCCGCCGTGGACGGCGCTGACGCCGGCGATGGTCTGGTCGAAGGGCGTGAACAGACGCCCGACCTGGTCCGGGGTCATGCCGGGGCCAGTGTCGGCGACCTCGATCAGGATGGCGTGGCCGCCGGGCTCCTCGGCCCAGGCTCGGAAGCGCAGGGTGATCGAGCCCGTTTCGGTGAATTTCATCGCGTTCGAGATCAGATTGTTCAGAATCTGGCGCAGCCGGATCGGATCGCCCCGTACGGCTGCGGGCACGCTGGAGGCCCCCTCGATGCGCAGCTTCAGGCCCTTGGCCCGAGCCGGTCCACGCCACAGGCGGGCGGTCTGGTACAGCTGGTCGCGCAGGTTGAAGTCGAGGCTGTCGACCGTCATGTGGCCGGCGTCCAGTTTGGCGTGATCCAGAAGGTCGTCCAGCAGGGCCTTCATCATGAAACCCGCATCGGTGATCAGTTGCGCCTGGGACCGGGCGGCCCCGTCGCTCGCGCCGCGTTCAAGTTCGGCCGCGCCGGTCAGGATGGCACTGATCGGCGTGCGCAGGTCGTGGCCGATGGCGGCGAGGAAGGCGCTGCGGCCCTCCATGATACGCTCCGCGTCATTGCGCTTTTGATCGGCCGCAATGCGGGCCGCGCTTTCGGCCGAACGGGCTTCGTTCATCCGCTGCCATGTCGACAGGCAATAGGTGATGAAGACACCGACCGCGATCGCGGCGGCGGTGACGAAGGCCGGCGAGGCACCGTTCAGCGACATGAACACCGGCGTCGACGCCAGATAGATGAACTGAACCGAAGCGGTCATCAGCATGACCGACTTCGAGCGCGGGGCATTGACGACGGAATAGATGGCACCGGCCGAGAGCAGCATGGCGGCGCAGATGCCGCCCATCGGCCCGCCGATCAGCCACAGCGGGATGGACAGGCTGCCGAAATAGCCGGCGTTGGCGGTCAGAATGACCCAGCCGGCGACGCGCCGCACGCCGGTCAGACGGTGGGCCTTGCCCGCGACGATCGGGGCGAAGATGCACAGGTCCAGTAGCTGGATCAGGAAATAGCCGATCACCCAGGCGGCGCTGAACGACCAGCCCAGCACGGGACTGAAGACAAGAGCGCTGGCCGCGGCCATGCCGAACCGCTGCAGCAACGCCTGACGCCGCTGGCGGATGGCGCCGGCCCAGTCGCCCTCGGTTCCATCGAACCCTGCATCGGGCTTTTCGGCTGTAGCGATCGCCATGCGGCTCCCCGGAGCTGGACGTGTCGTCCCTGCCCGCATCCTGCCGCGTTCGCCCCTAACGCTCCGTCAACGGGCCGTCGAAATGGCCTCGAAGACTGTGGAAAAGCCGTCGGCCCGGAGTTGCCGGGCCAGGTCGCGCTTGATCCGGCCGACCAGACCGGGGCCCTCATAGATCAGGGCGGAATAAAGCTGAACCGCACTGGCGCCGGCGCGGATCCGGGCATAAGCCTCGGCCCCGCTGTCGATTCCGCCGACGGCGATCAGGGGCAGGCGACCGCCGGAGGCCGCAGAGGCGGCGCGCAGGGCGGCCATGGCGCGCGTCTTCAACGGCGCGCCGGAAAGCCCACCGGCCTCGGCGCGGTCGCGCGAGCGCAGGCTGTCGGGGCGGTCCAGGGTGGTGTTGGAGACGATCAAAGCGTCGATCCGGTGGTCCAGACTGGCCTCGACGATCACGGCGATCTCGTCGGGGGTCAGATCGGGCGCGATCTTCAGAAAGACCGGCGTGGGGTCTCCGCCCCGCGCCTCGGCCAGCCGCCCCAGCAGGTCGTCCAGCGCCGCCCGCCCCTGCAGGGCGCGCAGTCCGGGGGTGTTGGGCGACGACACATTGACGGTCACATACTCGGCCAGGCCGCGCAGGCGGGTCAGGCCGGCGACATAGTCCGCGGCCTTGTCCTCCGTGTCCTTGTTGGCCCCCAGATTGGCTCCGACCACCGCCTCGCGGGGGCGATGTGCCAACCGGTTGGCGAAGGCCTCCAGACCGGCGTTGTTGAAGCCCATCCGGTTGATGATCCCCCGGTCTTCGGTCAGCCGGAACAGGCGGGGCCGGGGATTGCCCGGCTGCGGCAGGGGCGTGACCGAGCCGCACTCGATAAAGCCGAAGCCCAGACGCGACAGGCCGCGAAGGGCCTCGCCGTTCTTGTCCAGCCCCGCCGCCAGACCGACCGGATTGGACAGGCGCAGGCCGGCGAAGGTGGTGGCCAGAATCGGATCGTCGGCGGGCGGGGTCGGCAGGGGTGCGAGTTGCAGCGCCCGGATGCCGAGGCCATGCGCCGTCTCCGGATCGAGCGCGCGCAACACGTTGGCACCCAGATCGGTCAGGGCCATCCGGCCACCCCGTCGTCGAACTGCGGTGTGCCATCGACGTCCACCGACAGGTCGCGCATCGCCAAGGCAGCGGCCACAGGCAGGGCCCCATAAAGATGCGGGAACAGGTCACCACCCCGCGACGGCTCCCACCGCAAGGCCTCGCCCAGTCCGGTCAGGTCGACGGTGACGAGCACCAGATGTTGGCGACCCGCATAGTGTTTGCGCGCGGTTTCCCGCAGCTGGTCCTGCGTCGACATGTGGATATAGCCGTCCGCGCGGTCGGCTTCGGACCCGGCATGGACTCCGGCGGCGAGCGCGGCGGTCCACTCCGCGCGATCGACCAGTTTGTAGGCGACGTCGCTCATCCGCCGGCGACGTCGCGCGGCTGGAGAAAGCCCTCGAAGGCGCAGCGGCCGGCGACATCGACCGTGAAGATGGCGGCGGCACCGGGCGGAAAGCCGCCGCTCATCCGCTCCAGCACCGAAGGCGACGCCGCGCTTTCGACCAGATACTCGACCGCCAGAAGGTGAATGCCGGGGTTGTGGGCCACCACCATCAGGCAACCGGCCGCGTCCTCGGCGGATTCGACCAGCCGACGCAGGATGTCGGAACCGCCATTGTAGAGGGGCTCGTCATCGCGCACCTCGACGTCGCCGAAGGCGTCGTGCAGCAGCTCCCAGGTCTGTCGCGTGCGGGCGGCTGGCGAGACCAGGGCGAGGTCGGGTCGCAGGCCACGCGCCGCCAGCGCGCGGCCCATGGCAGCGGCGTCCAGCCGTCCCCGCGCCGACAGCACGCGGTCGTGGTCGCGGCCCGAGCCGGCGGCCCGCTCGGCCTCGGCATGGCGCATCAGGATCAGTCTTTGCATCGACACGGGGTTTAGGGCCGTTCGGCCGATCCCGCCAGATCGCGGCTGACGATGCGTGTCGCCGGCATGGGCTGCAGCGAGGAGGCCATCGCCGGGGCCGTGGCGGCGGCGGGGCGGATGCGGGCATAGGCCTGACGCGTGGCCTCCAGCAGAATGACCCCGGCCGCGCCGGGCATCAGTCGGTTGCCGACCTGTTCGAATCCGTCGGCGAGCGGCAGCAGCGGCCCCCATGGCGGCACATAGAGAGTCCGGGACCAGGCCGTCGGCTCGAGGCCCGCGTCACGCACCAGCCGTTCCAGCTGGGCACGGGTGAAGGGCCGGCCATGACCGAAGGGGGTGGCTTCGGCCCGCGACCAAAGGCCGCCCCGGGCCGCCGCGATCAGGATGATCCGGCCCGCCGGGGCCAGGGCCCGGACCGCCTCGGCCATCAGCGCCCGGGCGTCTTCGGCTTCTTCCAGCGCATGGACCAGCAGGATGCGGTCGAACGACCCGGCGGCGAAGGGCAGGCGGCGGTCCTCGACCAGGACGGTGCGGTTCTTGCCGCTGGAGGGCCAAAGCTCGACCCCCTGCCCGCCCGGCATGGCCGCCACCACGCGGCGGGCCCCGACGAAGGCGTCCAGCCACGGCGTGGCATAGCCGACGCCCAGAACGTCGCTGTTGGTCGCCTCGCCCCAGGCGTCGTCCAGTCGGCGGGCCAGCAACCGGCGGGCCAAGGCTCCGGCCGGCTCGCCGTAGAAGGTCCGAAGGTCCTCGATACTGCGCCGCATGTCCCCACCATAGGCCCCGAACGGAGGCGCTGCTAGAAGGCGAACATGACCCTGGATGTGCGACTGTTTCCCTGTCTGAACGACAACTACGGCCTGCTGGTGCGTGATGCCGGCACCGGCACGGTCGCGACCATCGATACGCCGGATGCCGAGGCCATCCTGGCGGCGCTGGAAGGTTCAGGGTGGGGCCGGCTCGACCTGATCCTGAACACCCACTGGCACCCGGATCACACCCAGGGCAACGCCCGACTGCAGGCGGAGACGGGCTGCGAGATCGTGGGGCCGGAGGAGGTGCGCCGCGCCGCGCCGATCGACCGGGTGGTCGCCGGCGGTGACATCGTCATGCTGGGAGAGACGGCACTGGAAGTGACCGACACGCCCGGCCACACGCTGGGGCACATCGTCTATCGCTCGGTCGCGGACGCCCAGGCCTTCGTCGGCGACGTGCTGTTCGTGCTGGGCTGCGGTCGGCTGTTCGAGGGCACGCCTGTGCAGATGTGGACCAGCTTGCAGACCTTGGCCCGCTGGCCGGATGAGACGGTGATCTGGTGCGCCCACGAATACACGGCAGCCAACGCCCGGTTCCTGCTCGGTGTCGACGACCGGCCCGGGGCGGCAGCGCGAGCCGACGAGATTTTCGCGATGCGCGAGCGGGGCGAACCGACGGTGCCGACGACCATCGGCAGGGAAAAGGCGTTCAACCCGTTCCTGCGCGCCAGTGACGCCGAGGCCTTCGCCGCCGTGCGGGCGGCCAAGGACGGCTTCAGCGGCTAGAGACGTTTTCCTGCGGCAGGATGGTGCGGATCACCCGCTCCGAAGACGGTCGCCCGGCCAGCCCCTCGTCGGGATTGACCACCACGACCAGACGACCCCGGGAGTAGGTCACTTCACTGCGCTGGCCTTCGACGATGGTGATGCTGCGAAGCTGGGCGAGATGCTGACGCGCGGTCGGCGAGCGCGCGATGCGGATGACGGCGTCGGTGGTCACGATCAGGGCTTCGACGCACAGGGCCTCGTTGCGTTCACCGCTGAGATTGATCTCGACCAGCCGGCCCAACGCCTGACTGATCATGGCGCTGCGGCGGGCCATCAGACTGAACAGCTGGGCCGGGCCCAGGGTCGGCGGGGTCAGGCTCAGGCCGGGACCGGCGAGCGAAGCGGGCGATCCGCCCGGCACCCGGGGCGTGAAGATGGTCATGCCGCCACCCGGCGTGACCCTCAGGACCTGGTCGCCCGCGTCGTTGCGGTAGATGACGTCGCCGCGCGGCGCGGCGGTCGGGCGCAGCACCCAGGTCTCGTCGCGGCGCTCGAAGCGCAGCAGGGGCCTCTGCCCCGAGCGATCGAGGATGAAGGCATCGCCGGATTCGGACACATAGCGCCCCGTGTCCGGCAGGGCGCGGGTCGGCGGTCCGCGGCGCAGCGACTGGCTTTGCTCGGCCTGGGCGTTGCCGCGGTTCTGGGCGAGGGCCTGAGCGGCGACGGACAGCGGTGACGAGGCCGCCGCCACGAGGACGATCGCCATCGCAGTCCGATACGGCGCTCGCGCCGTTCTGACCCTTGCCGTCAAATTCATGACCAGGGTTCTGGAATCGCGGCGCGGCGGATTTTGGGCAGGGTCCGGCTCAGCCGACCAGATACTGCCCGCCGTTCAGCGACAGGGTGCAGCCTGTGACATATCCGGCACGTTCGCCAGCCAGCCACGACACCATGTCGGCGATTTCCTCGCCTTTTCCGAGCCTTCCGACCGGGATCTGGGCGATGATCCCGGCCAGCACCTTCTCGTCCATGGCTCCGACCATTTCGGTGTCGATATAGCCCGGCGCGATACAGTTGACGGTCACGCCCTTGCGCGCATTCTCCAGCGCCAGCGCCTTGGTGAAGCCGATCATGCCTGCCTTGGCGGCCGAATAGTTGGTCTGGCCGACCTGGCCCTTCTGGCCGTTGATCGAGCTGATGTTGACGATCCGGCCGAAACCCCGGTCGCGCATGCCGTTGATGACCTGGCGCGTCATGTTGAACACGCTGTCCATGTTGACGCGGATCACATCCGACCACTGGTCGTGGCTCATCTTGTGAAAGAAGCCGTCGCGGGTGATGCCGGCGTTGTTGACCAGCACGTCGATGGGACCGAGCTGGTCCTCGATCTCCTTCACGGCCCGGGCGCAGTCGTCGAACGAGCCGACATTGCCCTTGACGATGGAGATGCCCAGTTCCTTCGCCGTCGCCTCGGCGGCCTCGGTATTGCCGGAATAGCCGGCGGCGACGGCCATGCCGTCTTCCTTCAGCCGCTGAACGATCGCCTTGCCGATGCCGCGGGTACCCCCCGTGACCAATGCCACTCGAGCCATATGCGCTTCCTTGTCCCTGACGGCCCTGTCTGACGCGGGGCCTGTTCAACGACAGCTGTAGCGGGTGCGGCGTTGCGCGGGAAGGGTGGAGCAAATCCTCCCCCAACGGGGGAGGGGGACCGCGTAGCGGTGGAGGGGGCCAAGCTCAAACGCCGCATTTGCGGTCGGCCCCGTCCGTCACGGCGCAGAGGCGCGCCGCGCCACCTCCCTCGACGGGGGAGGAGTGCAGGGATCAGATCCGCGCCATATCCAGCACGAACCGGTAGCGCACGTCCGACTTCTCCAGCCGCGCATAGGCCTCGTTGATCTGGTCGGGGGCGATCACCTCGATGTCGCAGGCCAGGCCGTGCTCGGCGCAGAAATCCAGCATCTCCTGGGTCTCGCGAATGCCGCCGATCAGCGATCCAGCCACCGCCCGGCGGCGCCACAACAGGCCCATCGCAAACACCGGCAGGCCCTCGGTGGTCAGGCCCAGCATGACCATGGTGCCGTCCCGGGCCAGCAGGTTCACATGGCTGGCGATCTCGTGCGTGGCCGAGACGGTGTTGATGATCAGGTCGAAGCTCTCGCCCGCCGCCTGCATCGCCGCCTTGTCGGAATTGATGAGGAAATGCTTCGCCCCCATCCGCTCGGCGTCGGCCTTCTTGCGGTCCGAGGTCGACAGGACGGTGACCTCGGCGCCCATGGCGGCGGCCTGTTTGACTGCCATATGCCCGAGCCCGCCCAGGCCGACGACGGCGACCTTCGACCCCGGCCCGATCTTCCAGTGGCGCAGCGGCGAATAGGTGGTGATCCCGGCGCACAACAGGGGCGCGGCCGCGTCCAGCGGACTGCTGTCCGGAATGGTCACGACATAGTTCTGGTCGACCACGATGGCGGTGGAATAGCCGCCCTGGGTGATCTTCTGGCCCGTCCCGGCCGCCTTGGGATCCGGCGAGCCATAGGTCTGGGTCATGCCGGGGACGCAATACTGCTCCTCGCCCTCAAGGCAGGGTTTGCACTGGCGGCAGCTGTCGACCATGCAGCCGACGCCGACCCGGTCGCCGACCTTGAAGCGGGCGACATTGCCGCCGACCGCCGTGACCACGCCCGCGATCTCGTGGCCCGGCACGATCGGATAGGTCGTATTGCCCAGATCGTTCTTCACGATGTGCAGGTCCGAGTGGCAGACGCCCGCGAATTTGATCTCGATGGCCACATCGTCCGGACCCGGATCGCGCCGGTCGAAGCTGAAGGGCGACAGCGGGGCGTCGCTGGACGTGGCGGCGAAGGCGCGGGTGGCGATGGGCATGGGCGGGCTCCTTGAAGGGCTGGCTCACACTTGTGCCAATACGGCGTCCGTCACAAGATCAGGCGCGGCAGGAGAGACTGAAATGTCTGACAGCGAACGCCTTCGTACCATCGTCCTT
>JBBQTX010000044.1:0-10780 GCA_038234475.1 Caulobacterales bacterium
ACACGGGCCCTCTCCCCCGGGCCCTGGCGCGCTTCCCGGCCGGCCCGCCGGGGCACCAGCTGGACGCCCGGGCGCGGCTGCCGCGGGGGAAGGCGGGCCTCGACTATCACCACGGCACCGGCCACGGCGTCGGCTCCTATCTGGGCGTCCACGAGGGCCCGCAGCGGATCGCCAAGGCGGTGAATACCCAGCCGCTGCTGACCGGGATGATCCTGTCCAACGAGCCCGGCTATTACCGCGAAGGCCATTGGGGCATCCGCATCGAGACCTTGCAGGTGGTGACGCCGCCGACGGCGATCCCGGGCGGCGAGCGACCGATGCACGGGTTCGAGCAACTGACCCTGGCACCGCTGGACCGCAGTCTGATTGATGTTCCGTTGCTGACCCCGTCCGAGCGCGCCTATGTCGACGCCTATCACGCGGAGGTGCTGGCCAAGGTCGGGCCGTTGCTGGATGGGGATGTGCTGGAGTGGCTGGAGACGCAGGCCGCGCCGCTTTAGCAGCGGACGCGGGTTGGTGGTAGAACCTGTTATACCATGCTGAACATCAAGAACCCGAAGGCACACAAGCTGGCTGTCGAGGTGGCCTCCCGAACGGGTGAAAGCCTGACGGATGCGGTGATTCATGCTTTGGAAGAACGGCTCGAGCGGACCCTGTTGCCCGTCAGGAAGAAGGCGACCCTGGAGGAGCTGATGGCGACTGTGGACGAAATACGGCGTCATCTCCCTCCGGAATTCTTTGAGGAAAAGGACCCGACGGCGTTCCTGTACGATCCGGATACGGGCCTGCCCGCTTGATCGTCGATGCTGAAACCGCTCAACGTGCACGCTCCGCCTACGGCAGGTTCGGAAAGGGTTTTCATGCCGCCAAGCTCAATTTCGGCGACTGTTTCACCTACGCCCTTGCCAAGGAATCCGGCGAGCCCCTGCTTTTTAAAGGCAATGAGTTTTCCCGGACGGACGTGATCCCGGCCGTCTGACCTTGTGGATCGGCGATCCGCTGCCGACCTGAGCCCCGTCATCGAAGCCCGAGGAGACATCCCATGAAGACGCGCAAACTTGGCCGCAGCGGTCCCGAAGTCTCGGCCATCGGCCTTGGCTGTATGGGCATGGCCGCCTTCTACGGTCAGGCCTCGGACGAGACCCAGGCGACGGCGGTGATCCATCGCGCGCTGGATCTCGGCGTGACCTTTCTCGATACGGCCGAGATGTATGGCCCCCACACCAATGAGATCCAGATCGGCAAGGCGCTGGCGGACCGGCGCGACAAGGCCTTCGTCTCCACGAAATTCGGCATCGGCTACAATGCCGAGCGCACCGGCCTGACCATCGACGGCTCGCCGGCCAATGTGCGCCGGGCCATCGAGGGCAGTCTCAAGCGGCTCGGGATGGACCACGTCGATCTCTACTATCTGCACCGGGTCGATGCGAACACGCCGATCGAGGAGACGGTCGGGGCTATGGGTCGGCTGGTCGAGGAGGGCAAGGTGCGTTTCCTCGGTCTGTCCGAGGCCTCGCCGGAGACCCTGCGCCGGGGCCATGCCGAACATCCGATCACGGCGCTGCAGACAGAATACTCGCTGTGGAGCCGCGAGCCGGAGGACGGGCTGCTGGCGACCTGCGAGGAATTGGGTATCGGCTTCGTGCCCTACAGCCCGTTGGGCCGGGGGTTCCTGTCGGGCGAGATCACGTCGATCGATGACCTGGCCGCCGACGATTTCCGCCGTACCAATCCGCGCTTCCAGGGCGATAATTTCCAGAAGAACATCGACCTGGTCCATGCCGTCGCCGAGATCGCGGCGGACCAGGGCGTGACGGCGGCGCAACTGGCCCTGGCCTGGGTGCTGGCGCAGGGAGAGCACCTCGTCCCCATTCCCGGCACGCGGCGCATCCGGACGCTGGAGGAGAACGCGGCGGCGGCGGATCTGACGCTCAGTGCGGACGATCTGGCGCGCATCGACGCGGTCTTCCCAAAGGGCGCGGCCTCGGGTCACCGCTATGCCGAGGCGGCACGGGCGTCGCTCAACCGCTGATCCACTAACCCCCGATCAACGCCAGCCATTCGTCCTCGGTCAGCACGGCGACGCCGTGCTTGAGAGCGTCCGCCATCTTCGAACCGGCACCCGGCCCGGCGACCAGATAGTCGGTCTTCTTGGACACCGATCCCGAGACCTTGGCCCCGAGGCTTTCGGCGCGGGCCTTGGCCTCGTCGCGGGTGAAGCGTTCGAGGGCTCCGGTGAAGACCACGGTCTTGCCGGCGACGGCGGTGTCGGACTTCGGCTTTTCGGCGTCCTCAATCCGGTCCATTTCGGCGACGAGGGCGTCGACCATGGCGCGGTTGTGGGTCTCGCGGAAGAACAGGGCCAGCGCCCGGGCGGCGACCGGACCGACGCCGGAGACGCCGGCGATCTGGCCGAGGCCCTCGGACGGCCCTTCGTTGCGGGCGACCGCTGCCAGATGGACCAGACCGGACCAGTCGTCGGCGAGCGTCGCCAGACCCCGCCTCGCGGGCGCAGCGAGCCCGGGGAAGGCGAGGGCGATCTTCTGGTCCATGGGTGCCGCTGGCCACGGATCGGCGACGGGCGGCGAGGCCTCGGCGAGGGTCGCGACAACGCGCGGCGAGACGGTGTGGGCTTCGTTCAGCCGGACCCAGTCCTCGCTGGGGATGCCGTCGGCGGCGGCCAGGCAGGCGGCCTCGAAGGCGGGCCAGGTCTCGAACGCGCGGGCCAGGACGATGGAGGTCTGCTCGCCGATGTCGCGCACGCCGAGGCCATAGATGAAACGGTCCAGCGCGATGGTGCGGCGCGCGTCGATGCCGGCGACAAGGTTGCCCACGCTGGTCGCGCCGTAGCCGTCCTCGCCGCGCAGGGCGTCGAGCTTTTCGGCGTCGCGGGCGAGGCGGAAGATGTCGGCGGGCTGGCTGATCCAGCCGCGTTCGAGGAAGGCGATCAACTGTTTCTCGCCGAGACCCTCGATGTCGAAGGCGCGGCGACTGCAGAAATGCTTCAGGTGTTCGATGCGCTGGAAGGGGCAGGCCAGTTCGCCGGTGCAGCGACGGACCACGCTCTCGACGCCCGAGGCATTGGTCTCCTTCACCAGCGCGGTCTTCAGGGGGCATTCGCACAGCGCCTGGAAGACATAGGGCTCCGCGCGTCCCGGGCGATCCGGGTCCACGACGTTGAGTATCTGAGGGATCACGTCGCCCGCCCTTTGCAGGGTCACCGTATCGCCGATCCTGATATCCAGCCGTCCTATCTCGTCGGCGTTGTGGAGCGTGGCGTTGCGCACGACGACGCCGCCGACGGTAACCGGATGGAGCCGGGCCACCGGCGTGTGCGACCCCGTCCGACCCACCTGGATGTCGATGCCTTCCAGCACCGTCGTCGCCTGCTGGGCCGGAAATTTATGGGCGATGGCCCAGCGTGGGGTGCGGGCGACGACGCCGAGGCGGGCCTGCCAGTCCAGCCGGTCGACCTTGTAGACCACGCCGTCGATGTCATAGCCGAGGCCCGCGCGGTCGCGCTCCAGCTCGGCGTATAGAGCCTGCAGACCGGCGGCGTCCTCGACGCGGCGCGAGCGGGCGTTGACGGGAAACCCCCAGCTTTCCAGAGTCGTCAGGGCGTCAGCCTGCGTTTCGGCGAAGGCTGCAGAGGTCTCGCCCCAGGCGTAGGCGAAGAAGCGCAGGGGTCGCTTCGCCGTCACCGCCGGATCCTTCTGGCGCAGCGAACCGGCGGCGAAATTGCGCGGGTTGGCATAGGTGCGCCGGCCCTCCGCCTCGGCCGCCGCATTGAAGGCGTCGAAGGCGTCATTGGGGGCATAGACCTCGCCCCGCACCTCGATGACGTCGGGCCAGCCATTGCCGGACAGGGTCCGGGGGATGTCGGCGAGGGTCCGCAGATTGGCGGTGACGTCCTCGCCTGTCCGCCCGTCGCCGCGCGTGGCACCGGTGACCAGCGCGCCGTTTTCATAGCGCAGACTGGCGGACAGGCCGTCAATCTTGGGCTCGGCCACGAAGGCGACGGGTTCGTCGACCGGCAGTTTGAGGAAGCGGCGGATGCGGGCGACGAAGTCGCTCACCTCCTCCGCCGAAAAGGCATTGTCGAGCGACAGCATCGGTACGCCGTGGCGCACCGGGGCGAACTGGCTGGAGCCGGCCGCCCCGACGACCTGCGACGGCGAGCCGGGGCTGGTCAGGTCGGGGAACAGGTCCTCGATCTCGAGCGCCCGGCGCTTGAGCGCGTCGTAGTCCGCGTCGGTGATCTCGGGCGCGTCCTGGCGGTGATAGAGGGCGTCGTGCCGGGCCAGTTCGGCGGCCAGCCGGTCGAGTGCCTCGCGCGCGGCGGACTCGGTCAGCTGATCGGCGGGGAGGTCGGACATGAAGCGCTCGCCACAGGGAATTCAGGTGGGAATCTTCGGACTGTTCTAGCATCGCCCGCCGGAGTTTCGAGGCCCGCAGTTGGATTGCGACCGCACGTTCCGGCATGACAGGGAGTTAATCTGACACCGCGGTCGCCCTCGGCTAGCGTCCGATCAACTGAAGGAGCCCTCATGCGTCACGCCCGTCTGCTCGCCCTGTCCACCGCGCTCGGGGCTGCGTTTTTGGTTTCGAGCTGCGGCAGCCTGTTCGGGTCCGAGGCGACGCCGCCGGCGGCTTCCGCACCGGCCCCCTCGGCCATGCACGCCCAACTGCTGGACGATGTGCGCATCCTTTCCGCCGACGACATGCAGGGCCGCGACACCGGTTCCCCCGGGGGAGAAAAGGCGCGCGCCTATATCGTCGCCCGGATGGAGGCCCTTGGCATCGCGCCACCCGCCATGGGCCGGTTACAGCCGTGGGAGATGCAGGGCCGCACCCGCGCGGGACCCAGGACCTGGAACGGCGTCAACATCATCGGCCTGATCCCCGGCACGCGCGTGACCGATCGCTACATCGTCGTCACGGCCCACTATGACCACGTCGGCGTCAATGCCGAGGGCCAGATCTTCAATGGCGCGGACGACAACGCCTCGGGTGTCGCCACCATGCTGGCGCTGGCGGCGGACCTGAAGCGCCGCGCGCCCGAACACAGCGTTCTGATCGTGGCGCTGGACGGCGAGGAACGCGGCCTTCTGGGGGCGAAGCATTTCGTCGAGGCCCCGCCTGTGCCGCTCGAATCCATCACCCTGAACCTGAATTTCGACATGACGGCGCGGGCCGAGACCGACGGCAAACTCTGGGTCACCGGGACCTGGCAACACCCTTCCTTCCGCCCGATCCTCGAGGGCATTCCGGCCAATGGTGCGGTGGCCCTGGCCTTCGGCAAGGACACGCCGCAGGACACGGGTCAGGATAATTGGGTCGAGGCCTCCGACCATGCGGCCTTCTACCGGGCCCAGGTGCCGTTCCTGTATCTGGGGGTGAACTACCACCCCGACTATCACCGCCCTTCGGACGATTTCGAGCGGATCACCCCGTCTGTGTTCATCAGCGCGACCGAGCTGTCCATCGCCTCGTTCCGGGCCCTGGACGCCGCGCTGGATCGTTGACGCTCGACATGGGACGTCGGGCGTGGTCGGCTGACGCCCGGAGGGTCCCATGCGCATCAGGTTTCTCGCTGCGGTCACAGTCGCCTTGCTGGGCGTGGCGTCCTGCGACCGGTCGGCCCTGCCCGGTGGCGATCCGGCCCCGCCGGCGAGCGAGGGCGGCTTCACCCACGGCATGACCACGGACCTGTCCGGATACTATATGCCGCTGACGGAGGTCCGGATCGGCAAATGGTCGTTCGACCATGTCTTCGTCGGTCAGACGGCCGATTTCATGGCCTGGGAGGCCGGGACGCGCAGTCCCGCCTTCGCACCCGTCATGCTCCAGTTCGACGACGCCACCAGTCCGATGATCCGGACCGAGATCGGCGAGGCGCACAGCATCACCGCCCGGGTCCTGCCCACCTCCTATTCGGTCACCGATACCGGTATCGCCTTCGAGGGGCGTTCGCCGGAATTGGGCGCGGTGAGTTTCGAGGGTCGTCTCGATCCGGGGGCTCTGGCGACGTCCCGTCGCAATCTGGGTGACGAGGGGGTCGTCGTCACCGGCTCGCTGAAGGTCGGTGACGCCCCGGACCGGACCGTGAGCCTGCGCTGGTGGATGGGCGACTGACACGGGCTCAGCCGCCGGCGCGGATATCCAGTTTCAGGCCCATGGCCTCGGCCAGCGCCTTGCCCCGACGCCGGGTCTGTTCGCCCAGCAGCACATCGGCGTAACCGTCCGAGGCGGTCAGGACCAGCGTCCCGTCCTCGATGTTGGCCCGGGCATTGACCAGCAGTTGCGGGGAGCGCCCGGACAGGTCGCAGGCCAGCCGGATCGCCAACCCGAGGGCGCGGGCACCGTGACGCTGTTCCTCGTTCAACAGGCGCGACACGGTATTGGCTTCCGGCGTCGAGGCGGAGCCGCCGTAGCGCGCGTTGACCGCGATAGCCAGATAGGCGCGCTCGGCGTGGGTCTGGCCCGGCACCGGCGCGCGCAGCACCTGGTCGAAGGCGAGTTCGACCCGATGGTCGGGGTGCAGCCGGGCTCCGAGGTCGGCCAGCCGGCAGGCGGCATCGGCCAGAAGATCGTCGCGCGCCGTGTCGAACACGATCGGCAGGGCCGCGAGGAGGGGCGCGATCCAGCCTTTCAAGGCACCGGGCAGGGCGGGAGAAATGCCCTGCCGCGCGCCGAGCGCCGAACAGCCCGCCAATAGGGGATCGGCGGCGGCCGTATCGGGATCCAGCGCCTCGTAAAGCAGGCCCTCGCGCACGCCCCAGGCCGACAGGACGATGCGCTTCAGCTGGAGCCGGTCGATCAGGCCTTCCAGGACCAAGGCGGCATGGGGCAGGGTCTCGGCGCGCTTCCTCGAAAGGCCGGGCCATTTCTCGAGCGAGGCCCGGGACTGCTGGGCGATCAACTGCGCGGTGTCACGGGCCTCTGCCGCGCCCATTGCATACTGATGAATGATGCGAAGCGGATAGCCGATCCTCTGCATATGGACCTTGGCCAGCGTCCGCCAGGCGCCGCCGACGGCGTAGAGAGTGTCGGTCTGGTATTCGCCGGCCGGCTCCAGCCGCTCGATGATCGTCGGCCGCAACGCGCCGGGTTCCAGCACCTCGTCCCCGAAGGCGAAGGGCCCCAGCGGCAAGGTGATTCCCCGCGCCACCTGTCCATCGCCGACCCGAACCAGTTCCAGGCTGGACCCGCCCAGATCGCCGACGACGCCGTCGGCCGCCGGTATGCCAGCCAGAACGCCGAGGGCGGCGTAGCGGGCCTCTTCCTCGCCGGACAGGACGCGGATCTGCAGGCCGGTCTCGGCGGCGACCCGGTCGCAGAAGTCCTGGCCGTCGGAGGCTTCGCGCACCGCGGCGGTGGCGGCGACGAACACCAGGGCCGGGCGGACGCCGTCGATGACCGCCGCGAACCGCTTCAGCGCCGTCAACGCCTGTGCCGCGCCGCCGGCCGACAGCCGTCCGGTCGCGGCCATGTCGCGGCCCAGTCCGGCCAGGACCTTTTCGTTGAACACGGTCCAGATGGCGCGGCCTTCCAGCCGGTACAGCACCAGACGCACCGAGTTGGAGCCGATGTCGATGGCGGCTACATCGCGCGCCGCGTCGGCCGCTCCGTGGGACGGGGCAACCGGGGAAAACAGGCCTCGCCGCATCAACGCTTCTTTCGCGCCGGATCGTAACTGAGCTGTTCGGGCAGGGTCTTGACCTTGCGGCCGCGGCCGGAAAGGCTGGGGTTGGTCATGAAGTATTCGTGCGCCGAGAAGGGCCGTTCGGGGTCGGCGGGGGTGACCCGGAGATAGGCCCCGTCGGCATCGAGCACCCAGCTCTGGGCGTCGTCCTTGAGGTTGGCCACCATGATCTGGTCCAGCACCTGGTCGTGTACGGTCGCGTTCAGCACCGGTGTCATCAACTCGACGCGGCGGTCGAGGTTGCGACCCATCCAGTCGGCGGAGGAGATGAAGACCTTGGCCTTGTCGTGCGGCAAGTCGCGGCCATTGGCGAAGGCGACGATGCGGCTGTGTTCGAGGAATCGGCCGACGATGGACTTGACCCGGATATTCTCCGACAGGCCGGGGACGCCGGGGCGCAGGCAGCAGATGCCGCGGATGACCAGTTCGATCCGCACGCCCCACTGGCTGGCGCGGTAGAGGGCGTCGATGACCTCGGGATCCACGAGGGAGTTCATCTTGGCCCAGATGGCGGCTGGCTTGCCCTTGGCGGCGGCGGCCATCTCCTTGCCGATCAGGTCGATCAGCGTCGTCTTCATATTCAGCGGCGAGACGACCAGGGCTTCGAGTTCATCCGGCTGGGCATAGCCGGTGATGTAGTTGAACACCCGCGAGGCGTCGCGGGCCAGCATGGGCTCGCACGAGAACAGGCTCAGGTCGGTGTAAACCCGGGCCGTCACCGGATGATAGTTGCCGGTGCCGAAATGGCAGTAGGTCTTCAATCCCTCGCTCTCGCGACGGACCACGACGCTGAGCTTGGCGTGGGTCTTCCATTCGACGAAGCCGAACACGACGTGGACGCCCGCCCGCTCCATCGCGCGAGCCCAGCGCAGGTTGGCCTCTTCGTCGAAACGGGCCTTGATCTCGACCAGGGCGGTGACGTTCTTGCCGTTCTCGGCCGCCTCGATCAGGGCAGCGACGATGGGGCTGTCCTTGGAGGTCCGGTACAGGGTCTGTTTGATGGCGATCACATTCGGATCGCGGGCGGCCTGGCGCAGGAACTGGACCACCACGTCGAAACTCTCGAACGGGTGGTGGATCAGCATGTCCTTCTCGCGCACGGCCGCGAAAATATCGCCGCCATTGTCGCGCACGCGCTCCGGATAGCGCGGCTCATAGCCCTTGAACTTCAGGTCGGGGTGGCCGGAAGGGATCAGGTCGGCGACCTGGGCCAGCCCCAGCATGCCGGCGACCATCACGACGTCCTGCGGCGCGGCGTCCAGCTGGTCGGTGATGAAGGTGCGCAGGTCTTCCGGCATGGACGCTTCGATCTTGATGCGCACGACCGAGCCGAGCCGGCGCTGCTTCAGCGCCTCCTCGAACTCCATGACCAGATCTTCGGCCTCTTCCTCGATCTCGATGTCGGAATCGCGGATCAGGCGGAAGACGCCGCGCTCCATCACGTCGCAGCCGGGAAACAGGTGGTCGATAAAGAGCGTCAGCAGGCTTTCAAGCGTCAGGTAGCGCCTTTTGCCGGGGGTGGAGCGGCCGTCGGTGGCCAGAGGCCAAAACCGCTTCACCTGGGTCGGCACCGGCACCAGGGCGTAGAGGGTGCGGTTGTCCGAGCGCCGCTTCAGCTTCAGCGCCAGCGAAAAGCCGAGGTTGGGAAGGAAAGGGAAGGGGTGGGCCGGGTCGATCGCCATCGGCGTCAGCACGGCGAACAACTGGTTGAGGAACTCCGGCTCGAGCCGGTCGCGCTCGGTCTTGGTGATCCGGGCGGCGTCGACGACCTCGATGCCAACGTCCTTCATCTCCTTGCGCAGCTTGCGCCAGCGGCGCTGCTGTTCGGCCATCAGGACACCGGCGGCGATATTCACCTTGTCCAGCTGCTCGGCCGGCGTCAGGCCGTCGGCGGACACGACCCGGACCCGCTCACGCACCTGGCCCTTCAGCCCGGCGACGCGGGTCATGAAGAATTCGTCGAGATTGTTGGCCGAGATCGACAGGAAGCGCAGCCGCTCCAGCAGGGGATGTGCCGGGTTGGCGGCCTCCTCGAGAACCCGGCTGTTGAAGGCCAGCCAGGAGATTTCGCGATTGAAGAACCGCGCGGGGGAGGCCAGCAACTCTTCGGACAGGTTCAGTTGCGGCGCGCGCGAGGAGGGGACTTCCTCGCCCCGGGTCGTGTCGCTGATGGCCGCGTCTGTCATGCGCTGGTTCTGACGCGGTGCGCCCTTCGCTGCAACCTCGGCACCGTGAATTGGAAACGCCGGCCGATCTCGCGATCGGCCGGCGCCCTGTCGTCAGGTCGTGGGTTCTACCAGCTCCAGGCGTCGTAGATGACGTCGATGATGTAGCCGTCGTATTGGTCGATCAGATAGATGTGGTTGTCGACCAGCACCCAACGCGTCCCTGCCGGCGGATAGCCGAGGCCGTAGGTCCGCCAGTCGTTCAACTGGTAGCGCCAGAAGATCGACGGCATGAACTGGCCCTGATAGTAGCGCTGCCCCCAATAGTTGCGCGGCACCTGATAGTAGCCGTAACCCGGCGCGAAATAGAAGCCTATCCGGAACCCGTTGTAGCCGCGGAAACGCCGGTCGTTACGCCACCAGTCGCTGCGGTTGCTTCGGTTCCATCGGCGCTGCCACTGCTCGCTGTTGAAGCGCTGACGGAACTCGCGATATTCGCGCCGGTCCTGACGGGTCTCGCGCCGATCTTCACGACGGTCGTCGCGCCTGTCACCACGCCTGTCATCGCGCCAGTCGTCCCGCCAGTCATCACGCCGCTCCCAGCGGTCAGGGCGGTTGCCGCCGCCATTGCCGCCGCCATTCGGCCGGTCGGGCCGGTCGGGGCGTTCGCCACCCCCACCGCCGCCGCCTCCGCCGTTGGGCCGGTCGGGCCGGTCAGGTCTGTCCGGGCGATCCGGACGGTCGGGTCGTTCACCGCCGCCGCCACCGCCGCCACCACCCGCGTTTCCACCACCGCCGTTGGGCCGGTCAGGTCTGTCCGGGCGGTCAGGCCGGTCGGGGCGTTCACCGCCGCCGCCGCCGCCACCCGCGTTTCCACCACCGCCGTTGGGCCGGTCAGGTCTGTCCGGGC
>JBBQTX010000045.1:0-10764 GCA_038234475.1 Caulobacterales bacterium
CTTCTACTACGGCTGGGCCCAGGTCTGGCAGACGCTCTATCGCGACGACGCCATGCGTCAACAGGTCACCGTCGGCCCCCACTCGCCCGCCGAGTTCCGGGTCATCGGTCCCCTGAGAAACGTCGACGCCTGGTACGCGGCCTTCGACGTCCAGCCGGGGGACAAATACTATCTCGCGCCGGAAGACCGGGTCCGAATCTGGTAGGGGCTGGACAGGCCTGAAAACAGACGAAGGGCCGGCGCCAAAGCTCCGGCCCTTTTTCTTGCCCGGGTGCGGGCTGGGCGGAGCTTCGCTTGACCGCGCTCAAGCAGCGAGCGACCGCGTCGCGAGCAATAGCGCCAAAATCCGGATGCAAAAAAAGCCCGCCGCAGGGGATACATCGCGGCGGGCTTTCTTTCGCTCTTTGACGAGCGGACGTTTCCTCCCCGAAACGCCTCCGGGCCGCTGCCGCGCCGAAACGCCGCGCTTCCCGAGTGCGTCAGAATGACGACAAATCCTCGTTCAAGTCAATGAACAGCCATGCGGAGCCGCAAAAATTTAGTGAGTCATCAATGATAACTCACAGCGCCCCGCGGGTGGCCGCGGCGATGTCGCGGACCGTCGCCACGAGTTGATCACGAGCGACAATCCGTTGGCCGGGCCGCTCGGCCTTCCAGGCCTCATTGTCGGTGACACCGGTCGCCAGGATCCGGCCGGCATCAAGGTCCTTGACCGTGACCTGCCCGGCCGCGATCTCGTCGCCGCCGAGGATGACCGCGGCCGGGGAGCCCCGGCGGTCGGCGTATTTCATCTGCGCCTTCATGCCCGCGCGGCCGAGATAGAGTTCAGCGGCGATGCCCGCATTGCGTAGTTCGGACACAGCGTCGAGATAGTGCTGCATGTCGGCGTCGGAGAAGACGATGACGACCACAGGGCCCCGCACAGCGTCCTGATCGCCCCGCCCGGCCGCCCGCAAGGCCGATGCCAGCCGCGAGACGCCGAACGAGAAGCCCGTGGCCGGCAGGCGCTCGCCGGTGAACCTGGCCACCAGATCGTCATACCGGCCGCCGCCACCGATCGAGCCGAAGCGCACGGCCCGACCCTTGTCGTCGGTTGTGTCCAGCAACAGTTCAGCCTCGAAAACGGCTCCGGTATAGTATTCCAGACCGCGCACGATGGTCGGGTCGAAACGCACGGCGTCCTGGGTCACCTTCATCGCGTTCAGGGCCCGGTCGATGGCCGCCAGCTCTTCCAGCGCCGACTCCCCCGTCGCACCTAGGCCCCCGGCCCGCGCCACGGCCTCGAGCGTCCCCGCCCGCGACAGAGCCGGGTCGCCCGCCGAGGCGAGGAAGGCCTCGATGGTCGCGGCCACGCCGATCGGCAGGTTGGCACCCTTGGTATAGTCGCCCGACTCATCCAAGCGGCCCTCGCCCAGCAAGGCCGCCACACCCTCCCAGCCCAGTCGGTCGAACTTGTCGATCGCACGCAGCGCGGTCAGTTTCTGGCCCGCGTCGGTGACGCCGCCCGCCTCGAACAGACCGTCGAACAGCTTACGATTCGAGACCCGCATCACCGCCTGGCCTGAGTCCAGACCCGCCGCCCGCAAACCCTCGCAGGCCATGGCGACGATCTCGGCATCGGCCTCGGGCCGGTCGGACCCGACGGTGTCGGCGTCGCACTGGACGAATTCTCGGAACCGTCCGGGACCCGGCTTCTCGTTGCGCCAGACCGCGCCGAAGGCATAGCGGCGGAACGGCTTGGGCAGGGTCTCCCAGCCCTGCGCCGCGAACCGGGCCAGCGGCGCCGTCAGGTCATAGCGCAGCGCCATCCACTGATCGTCGTCGTCCTGAAGCGCGAAAACGCCCTCGTTCGGACGGTCGGCGTCGGGCAGGAATTTGCCTAGTGCGTCCGCATATTCGAACGCCCCCGTTTCCAGCGGCTCGAAGCCCCAGCGCTCATAGACCTCCGACACGCGCTGGACCAGGCGGCGCTCGGCGGCCAGGTCACGGCCACGGCGGTCGGCGAAGCCCCGGGGGGCACGGGCTTCGGGGCGGGCAGGCGCATCGGTCGTCATGCCGCGCGCTTAAGCCATCCCCCGCGCGGCGGCAACGTCCGCCGCGCGGGCAGGCTCAGGCTTTGGACTTGAGCAGTGGCACCATCCGTCCGTAGGTCAGGCAACGCCACAGCCACTCCAGCGGACCCATCTGGAAGATCGACAGCCATAGCGGCGACCAGATCAGCTGGGCGACCCAGATCGCGCCGACCACCGTCCACAGCTGGCCCGGCCCAATGGTGCCGAACCAGTGCGGCCCCCACGGCATGTAGAACAGGCTGGCCATAATCAGGGTCTGGCTCAAATAGTTGGTGAAGGCCATGCGACCGACCGGGGCCAACCGGCCGGTGATGAATCGCAGCCCGCCCCGGGTCATCAGGATCAGCAGGCTGACATAGCCGAGAGTGATCACCCAAGCGAAGCTGCCGGCCACCCCGGCCAGGCCGCCGGTCGGATCGGGCGTGCCGCGCGGGGCACTGGCCTGGATCCAGTCGTACCAGCCCAGCGCCGCCAGATTCGCGCCGCCCAACAGGACCATCATCACATAGACCCAGATCGGCGACTTTCCGACCAGGAAGCCGGACTTGAACAGCCCCAGCCCCAGCATCATCAATCCCGCCGTGATGGGGATCAGAAACAGGCTGAGCGACTGCAGCATGATCCACGATTTGGCGTTCTCGATCTGGGCCCCGGGCCAGCCCGCCTGATAGACGTCGATCGTGGCCTGGAGCATGGCGGGCGTGACCGCGAACGGATTACCGTCGCCGGCACCGGCACCCGAACCCGCCACCATCGCGCCGGCCAGCATCGCGGCCGCCGAAAGCAGGGCGAACAGCAGATTCAGCCCGCCCCCGACCAGAATCAGACGCCGCGCCGACCAGGACCGCACCAGCATCACGATCAGGCCGCAGTAGGCATAGTGCAGAAGAATGTCGCCGAACCAGAAGGCCAGGCCGTGGATCAGACCGAAGACCGCCAGCCAGAACAGTCGCCCGCGCAACAGCTTGCCGCGCGCCTCGTCCGAGCGTTCGCCGCCAATCAGGAAGATCGACACCCCGAAGAGCATCGAGAACAGCGAGCGGAATTTATCCTGAAAGAAGACGTCGGTCACCCAGTGGCCGAGGATATTGGCCTGGCTGTGCGGATACGGGGGAATCAGTTCCTCGCTCATCTCCAGGGCCCAGGGCCAGGCGAAGGCCATGGCGTTGACCGCCAGAATGCCCAGGATCGCCCAGCCCCGCAGCATGTCGAGCGTAAAGATGCGGTCCTTCGGCTTGATCGGACCCAGCGGTCCGGGCGCGACAGATCTCCCGTCGTCGATGTCCTGTGCGGTCATGGTCGCTCCCCCGGCGATGAAGACAAGCAAGCTTTACACCAACCACGCTCCGCACAAACTAAATTCTGCGTAATGACCGGGGGGGGCAGTCTTCAAGCCTCGTCGCGGTCGCCCATCAGCCCCAGCCGGTCGCGCACCTCGGGCTGGGGCATGAAAGCGATGAAGGCGGCGCACAGCCCGGCCCACAGTGCATAGCTGACGCCGACCAGCACCGCGACCGGCAGGCCGCCGACGCCGAGAATCAGCAGCGTCGTTTCGGTGGCACCCGCGGCCTGGGCGATGTCGCCGGCCTCGAACCAGCCCACCACCGACACCACCACCGCCAGCACGGCCTGCAACCCTGCCGCCAGCAAACCGCCGTAGAACATGAAACGCCACACCACGCCAAGGCGGGTCGACGGCCGTCCCGTGCGCTCGCGCTCGCGGGCCAGAAGCCAAAGGCCGAGCGGCGCGGCGATCAGGCCGATGACGATGACCACCAGCCGCCAATCGGTTTCCAGACCCGGCCTCCAATTGTTTTCCTTCGGCGGCCAGACAAACATTGTCACCACCAGCGGGGGCCACAAGCCCGCCGCGACGGCCGCCAGCGCAATCCGCCAAGGCTCGCGGCGCCAAGCCACCCGTTGCTGGCCCGGGAAGTCTTCCGGCCTTTCCAGCGTCGGGATCATCGTGTCGGCACCGGCGTCGCGCCGGAATAGTCGTAGAAGCCGCGTCCGGACTTGACGCCCAGCCAGCCGGCCTCGACATATTTCACCAGAAGCGGGCACGGTCGGTATTTGCTGTCAGCCAGCCCGTCATAAAGCACGTTCATGATAGCCAGGACGACGTCCAGCCCCATGAAGTCGGCGAGCTCCAGTGGCCCCATCGGATGGCTGGCACCCAGTTTCAGCGCCTTGTCGATGGACGCGACATTGCCCACGCCTTCGTACAGGACATAGATCGCCTCATTGATCATCGGCACCAGGATGCGGTTGACGATAAAGGCGGGAAAGTCCTCGGCGTTGGTGGTGGTCTTGCCCAGGCTCTCGGCGAAGGCGACCGCGGTGTCATAGGTGGCCGCCGAGGTGGCGATGCCGCGGATGATCTCCACCAGCTTCATCACCTGGGCCGGCTTCATGAAATGCAGGCCGATGAACCGCTCCGGCCGGTCGGTAACCGAGGCCAGCCGCGTGATCGAGATCGAAGAGGTGTTGGACGCCAGCAGGGTGTCGGGACCCAGGTGCGGTGCCAGATTGGCGAGGATCGACTTCTTGACCGCCTCGTCCTCGATCGCCGCCTCAATCACCAGATCGGCCTTGGCCGCCGCGGCGAGGGAGGGCGCGGCCGAGATGCGCGACAGGGTGGCATCGGCGGCGGCCTGGTCGATCGCCCCGCGCGCGACCTGTCGGGCCAGACTGGCGGCCACGGCACCCTGTGCCATAGGCACCCGGTCGCCGGCGGTGTCATACAGCAGGACATCGTAGCCGCCGGCGGCCACGGCCTGGGCAATGCCTGCGCCCATCTGGCCTGCGCCGACGATGGCGACGGATCGGATCGTGGTCATGGAGTCCGGATAGCTGGCAGGCGGGAGGCCCTGTCGGAACGGCACCTTAGGACCCCTGCCGACGGGCGCAAGGTTGGATGTCGCGGCGCGGGCCAATCCGCCGCCGGCGTGGCGCGCGCGCCGCGCCGCGCTGTCAGCCGCCGAGGATCAGCTGCTTCATCGCGCTTTCGGACGCGGGCAGCAGGATCTTCTGGATCCCCTGGATAATCAGGATGACCACGATCGGCGAGATGTCGATCCCGCCCAGCGGCGGGATGATGCGGCGAAAGGGGGCCAGGACGGGACTGACGACCCTCTCCAGAAACCCGGCCACCTGGTTCACGAACCGGTTGCGGTGATTGATCACGTCGAAGGCGAACAGCCAGCTCAGGATGGCGCTGATGATGATAGCCAGCAGGAGAAGCTGCAGCAGCGACCCCATGATAAAGAACACGAAGTCCACAATCCCTATCGTCATCTCCACGCACGCACTCCTTCGGCCTGATTCCCGTCGTATCTAGTCCGTCCGGCCGGGAACGCCAATCGCTGCGACGTCACAGCCTTGCCCGTTGACACCATCGGCGTCCCGCCCGTATGTCGCGCGCTCGCATCCTCCCGGAAACGGGGCCGTAGCTCAGTTGGTAGAGCGCGTCGTTCGCAATGACGAGGTCAGGGGTTCGACTCCCCTCGGCTCCACCACTCCTCGATAATTCGAACGATTCGGAGTTTTCAGGCGGGAACTGGGACACAGCCCTCCTTCTCTCGGTCAACGGCGGACCGTCGAACACCCTTGGGCCCCCAAGGGTTTCGCAGCCTTGGGGCTGTCACACCGGGGCTTCGGCCGGTCGGGATCGCGAACCGGCGCGGCCTCGTCCCTATCGGGGCGGTTCTGACACCGTCCGGGGTTTCTTCCATCTCGCCTCGATCAGGCCCCGCGTATAAGGATTGGCCAGGTCAGACAGGTTCCGGTTCGGCCTCTAGGCTCCGATCAGCCGGGGTCCGATGAGGGCCACGGCTGTGGCAATGGCCATGATCCCCAGCACGTTCAGCAGGAATCCAACGCGCAGCATTTCCCCCTGTCTGGGCGCACCGGTGGCATAGGCGATGGCATTGGCCGCAGTGGCGATGGGCAACATGAAGCCGAGGCTGGCGGCAAAGGTCGCCGACGCGCCCACGATCAAGGGGTCGGCCCCCGTCGCCGCGACGATCGCGGACAGAACCGGCAACATCGCGGTCAGGGTCGCGACATTGGACGCGAGCTCTGAGGCAAACACGGTCGCGGCCACGATGATGAGGATGATCGCGATCAGAGGCAGGGCGCCGATGCCCTGAATCTGACTGCCGATGTAGAGCGTCACGCCGGTGGCCTCCATGGCGGCGGCCATCGACAGACCTCCGCCAAACAGGATGGCAATCCCCCAGGGGATGCGCTCGGCGGAGGCCCAGTCCAGCAGGGCCTTGCCGGGCTTTTCGGGTTTTCCGGCGGGCACCATGAACAGCAGGCAGGCCCCGATAATGGCAATCACCATGTCTGTCAGCCCGGACAGTCCCGGCAATTTCGTCAGGGGTTCGCGGAACATCCAGGCCAGGGCGACCCCCAGAAAAATGATGACCACGCGCACTTCAGCCGTCCGCATCGGCCCCAGACTGCGGCTTTGCGCCTTGATGACGTCATGGGCTTCGGCATCGCCCAGATGGCGCGGCAGGCGATAGAAGACCCGGGTCAGCAGCAGCCAGGCAATGGGCACCAGCACCAGAATGACCGAGACCCCCATCATCATCCACTGGGGAAAGCTGAGCCCGACACCATTGGCTTCCAGCCACCGCAGTCCGATCAGGTTGGTCGGCGAACCCACCGGCGTGCCAAGACCGCCGATAGAGGCGCAATAGGCGACACCCAGCACGCAGGCGGCCATGAGTTTGCGCTGATCAGGTCCTGGGCCGGTTGCTGCAGCGCAGACCGCGATCGCGATCGGGGTCATCATCAGGGCGGTGGCGGTATTGGATATCCACATCGACAGCAACGTCGTGGCCAGCATAAAGCCGCCGACGATGGCCGCGGGACTTGACCCGACCACGCTCAGGACACCCAGGGCGATGCGGCGATGGAGCCCCGATCGCTCGATCGCCACCGCAATCATGAACCCCCCGATGAACAGGAAGATGATCGGGTCCGCATAGGGGGCGGCGGCCTCGATCGGTTTGACGATCCCCAGCACCGGCAATAGCGCCAGCGGCAGCAGGGCCGTGGCCGCGACCGGGATCGCTTCACTTATCCACCAGATGATCATCAGGGCCAGCAGGCTCAGGACCTGCCAGGCCTTGCTGTCCAGACCCTCTGGTGGCCCCAGAACCTGCATCAGGGCAAAGGAAGCCAGTCCCAGGCCCAGACCAATGCGGGCACCCAGAACGCCACCTGCGGCATGATCTGTCTGATCCGGGTCACTGGCTGTCTGGGTCATCGGTTTCCCTTGTCAAAGGCTCCGCAGAACGGGTCGGCACGCGCACTGTCTTGTCCTCCCGGAGGCCGTCCCAACGCCGCCGGGGTGTGGTCGGTTGGGGCGCGATTTGATCCGGACAATTGTTGAAGCCGGGCTGGACAGCCTCATCAGGACGCCTGCCACCCCGATCAAGCTTAGCCGCGAACCCCTGCGTTATGGAAGTGATCTGACCGACGGAGCATGGAGGCTGATCGCGCCGCATCAACCGCCGCGCCGATCTTCAGCTGTCCTCGTCGAATTTCCGCGCGACCAGGTCGACCAACGCCGCCACGGCGGCCTCGGCCTCGGGGCCCTCGGCGGCGATGTCGATGGTGCAGCCGTTACCGGCACCCAGCATCAGCAGGCCCATGATCGAAAGGGCGTTCACCGTCACGCCGTCTCGCGTGACGTGAATCTCGGCGTCGAAGCTGGAGGCCAGTTTGACGAATTTCGCCGAGGCCCGGGCGTGTAGTCCGCGGGTGTTGCAGATGTTCGCCGTCGCCCTGGCCGTCATTTCTCGCCCTGGAGCACCCAGCTGGCCACCGAGATGTATTTGCGTCCGGCTTCCTGGGCGTGAACGACGCAGGCCTCCAGTGGTTCGCGGCCGCGAACGCTGGCCAGTTTTATCAGCATCGGCAGGTTCAGTCCGGCGATGACTTCGGCCTTGGTCTCTTCCATGACCGAGATGGCCAGGTTGGAGGGTGTTCCCCCGAACATGTCGGTCAGCAGAATGACGCCGTCGCCATCGTCGACGGCCTGGGCGGCGTCGACGATGTCGCGCCGGCGGCGCTCCATGTCGTCCTCGGGCCCGATGCAGATGGCCGCGACCCCACGCTGGGGACCGACGACGTGCTCCATGGCCGCGAGGAATTCGGAGGCCAAACCCCCGTGGGTGACGATCACCAGCCCTATCATTCAGGCTTCACCAAGCTCCGCGCCCCCGCGTCCCGACAGATCATCGTACCGACCGTAAGCCGCGCGGGATACTCCAACTCGACGCCGGGTTAAAGCACGGCGATGGCGGCTGTGACCTTTTCGACCGCAGAGGGCTCAAATCCGTTCAGCCGGAGCAGCGGCAGAGCCACACCGTCAAGGGTGCGCGTGCGGGCGTCGGGCAGGCGTTCGACGGCCCCGCCGGTCAGTTCCACAACCAGGGCAATCCGGGCGAGGCCCAGGGCGCAGGCATCGACGACACCGACTCCCCGCGCCTCGATCCGACCCTCGATCGTCTGCGGCGGGGCGGCGAAGAGGCGACCGTCCGAGGCGAACACATGCGTGTAGTCGTCGGCCACCAGACGCCAGCCCCTTCCGATCAGACGCAGCGCCAGATCGCTCTTGCCGGCACCGGACGGCCCCGTGATCAGCACGCCACGCCAGCCCGGGACGCCCGACCAGCGCGCCACGGCGGTTCCATGCATGGGTTGGGCGCTCACGGTCGACGCGGCGGAGGCGCGGGCAATGCCACCTCGAACCGGGCCCCGATCACGGCACCGTCGGGCGCCGTGCGATTGGCGGCGGCGACCCGGCCCCCGTGGGCCTCCACGATCTGCCGGACGATCGACAGACCCAGGCCGGAATTGGCCCCGAAGGCCGTGCCCTTGGGCCGCGAGGTGTAGAAACGCTCGAACACCGTCTCAAGATTTTCGGGCGGGATGCCGGAGCCCTCGTCCTCGATCCGGACCCGCAGGGGCCGCTCGGGGTCGAGGTCGTCGCGGAACAGCATGAGGCGCACCGCGCCGTCCGGCGGGCTGAAGGACCGTGCATTGTCGATCAGGTTGCGGAACACTTGGCCCAGCGGACCGTCCCGGCCCTCGACCAGCAGATGATCGCCGGTTGGCCCCTCGAACGTCACCCGGGCCTCGCCCGGTTTGCGGCCGGCCGCGTACACGCCGACGATATCGTCCAGCAGCGTGGTCAGATCGATGGTGCGGGGCCGGTCGCGATTCAGTTCGGCGTCGAGCCGCGACGCATTGGAGATGTCCGTGATCAGCCGGTCGAGACGGCGCACATCCTGCTGCAACAGGTCGGTCAGGCGTTCGCGATGGGCCTCGGTCTTGACCAGCGGCAGCGTCTCGAGGGCGGACCGGATCGAGGTTAGGGGGTTCTTGATCTCGTGCGAGACGTCGGCCGCGAAGCGTTCGATGGCGTCCATCCGGTCCGACAGGGTCTCGGTCATCGTCTCCAGCGACCGGGCCAGGTCGCCGATCTCGTCCTTGCGGCTTTCCAGGTCAGGCAGGGAGATGGCGCGGGCGCGCTGCAGCCTCACCTCGTCCGCGGCCGCTGATAACCGCATCACCGGCCGGGCCACGAACAGGTGCATCAGCAACGACCCGAGCAGATTGACGGCCAGCGCCACCAGGGCGAACGGCATCAGCGCGCGGCGCTGGGCGGCCAGGGTCTCGTCGACATCGCCGGCCTCGAGCGTCAGCACACCGAGCACCTGCTGGACGTGCCGGACCGGGATCGACACCGAGACCACCTGGTCGCCGCTCTCGGACCGGCGGATGGTCGACTGCGTTTCGCCGTCCAGCGCCCGCTCGACTTCGGCGGCCAGGCCCACACGGGCCCGATCGAGCGCGGCGGCGTCATGCTGCTGCGAAGTCGGGTCCGGGGTCGGCGGCGGCGTGCCGGCCGGGCGGGCGGGCGGCAGCGGCGAGCCGGAAATGGCCTCCGTGACGGCATAGCTGTCGGCGACCAGCAAGCCGTCGCTATCGAACAGGCGCGCGCGCTGGCCCGCGGGAATGATGACGTCGACGAACAGTTTGCCGGCCTCGATGGCGTCGAACGTGGGCACCGGCTCGCCCCGGGTCACGTCCTTGCTGCCCAGCACCTGCACCAGAATTTCACCCTGGGCAGCCAGCGTCTCCTGCCGCGCCTCGAACAGCCCACGCTGCCACTCATTCAGCAACAGGGCACCGACGAACAGGATCAGCAGGCTAAGCAGGTTCAGGGCGAGAATCAGCCCGCCCAGCCGCGACCCGCCGAAGCGTTTCAGGCGTCGGCGGGGTTCCGTCCCTTCCGGTGGGAGAGGCTCAGCTTTCGCGATAGCGGTATCCGACGCCATACAGGGTCTCGATGGCGTCGAACTCGGGGTCGACCACCCGGAACTTCTTTCGCATCCGCTTGACGTGGCTGTCGATGGTGCGGTCATCGACATAGACTTGGTCGTCGTAGGCAGCGTCCATCAGGTTATCGCGGCTCTTCACGAAGCCGGGGCGTTGGGCCAAGGCCTGCAGCAGCAGGAATTCGGTGACGGTCAGCTTGACCGGCCGGCCCTCCCAAGTGCTCTCGTGGCGGGCCGGGTCCATCGACAGCTTGCCGCGCTTGATGGCCTTGGACGCCGCTTCGCCAGGCGCTTCGGGCTCGGACCCGTCCGCGCCGGTGCGTCGAAGC
>JBBQTX010000046.1:0-10659 GCA_038234475.1 Caulobacterales bacterium
CTCACTAACTGAAACCGCGCGCGGGGGATCATCCGGCCCGCTATCACTTCGGGGGCGCCCTCCCACCCCCCCTGGGTCACCCCGCCTAAAATCACCACTAAACCCCGCGCCGTCATGCCGGCGCGGGCCCGCATCCGGATCAGAGAGACCCCGAACGCTTCCTCGACCGCCTGACCGAAGCGGGCGATGGCGCTGGCCTCGCGCCCAAAAGCCTGAACGGTCTCGATGGCGTCGACGCTCTCGCCGGCGAAGCCGACGGCGTTGGCGAACCGGTCCTGCGAGGCGACCGTAAGCTTGCGCACCTGGCGGCCGAACAGAAAGATCGGCCCCACCAACAGCGGCACGATCAGCAGCACCAGCCCGGTCAGCTTGGGACTGACCACGAACAGCAGGATCGTCCCGCCGATCAGGGTCAGGAAATTGCGCAGGGCGAACGACACCGAGGTTGTCAGCAGCGTCTCGACCAGAGCGATGTCCGTGGTCAGGCGCGACAACACCTCGCCAGTGCGCATGGACGCGTAGAAGGCCGGATCGAGGGTCAGGATGCGCTGGAACAGACCTTTGCGCAGGTCGGCGATAACCCGCTCGCCGGTCTTGGTGACGAAATAGTAGCGGACAGCGGTCGCCAGGCCGAGAAACAGGGCATTGGCACCGAGCAGCAGAAACCACAGGTTCAGTTGCGCGCCGCCATTGTCGAAACCGTTGTCGATGGCCCCGCGGGCGGCGGCCGTCAGGGCCAGGGAGGCGATCGTGGAGACGATCAGCCAGACCCCCGCCATGGTCAGATGGCCCTTGTGACGCAGGGCATAGGGCAGCAGGCGACCCAGCGGGCGAATATCGCGGCGTTTGGCGCGACGCTCGCCGGCCTCATCCATCTGTTCGGCCAGCAGGGCCCCGGCTCCGGGCCGTCCCCGGATGTCGGCGGCCTCGGCGGTGGTGGAGCTTGCATCGGTCATGGCGCGCGCCTCTTGCCCCGGAACGCCCCCCGGTGTAAACGCCGCCGCTCATTCCCGCCCTCAAACCCTTCCCTTGGGGCTGTCGGCGGGTTTTCTCATTTTCGCGCTCCGACGGTCGGCATCGTCATCGCGCAGAGACCGGACGAAGACCATGAAGGCGGACACCCACCCCGACTACCACTTCATCACCGTGAAGATGACCGATGGTACGACCTATCAGACGCGCTCGACCTACCAGAAGGAAGGCGCGGTCCTGAACCTGGACATCGATCCGCTGACTCACCCGGCCTGGACCGGCGGCAACCAGCACATGCTGGACCGTGGCGGTCGCGTTTCGCGCTTCAACAACAAGTTCGCCGGCTTTATCAAGAAATAGGATCCGCAGGGGTCGGGCTTTCCGGTCACACCCCTCAGCAAGACGATCACAAAGGCGTCGGTCTCCCGGGCCGGCGCCTTTCGGTTTGCCCGGAACGCCGGTAACGTGGTGGCGTTGGTTTTCGGGGGCGTGGACGCGGTGTCCCGCAGACGGACGGACAAAGAGATTTTGGCGATGAATCGACGGCAACTGGGTCTCGGCGCGGCCATGACGGCGATGGCGTCCGCCGTGGGACTGGCCGCGCAGGCCCAGACGCGCGATCTCGCCGCCGTCGCCTTCTACGACGGTTTCAACGATCAACTCGCCCGCCTGCCTGCGGCCGTTCAGCCGGATGTCCGCGCCTTCTACGAATTGAATGGCTGGCGCCCGGTGTGGACGCCAGAGCGGCTGCTCACGCTGCAGGCCGCCGCCGGCCACGCAGAGCGCCATGGCCTGTCCCCAGGCGAATATTTCGATTTCGAAGCCCTCGCCGGCGACCCCGCCGCCGCCGAGATGCGCACCACCGCCGCCGCCCTCGGCTACGCCCGGGCGCTGGCCGAGGGCCGGGTTCGCCCCGAGGCGGTCGAGGAACTGTGGGAGATGCAGAAAAACCGGGTCGACCTGCCCGTCGGCCTGAACGACGGACTGGCCCAGAACCGTCTGGTCGACTGGTTCGAAGGTCTGGCCCCGACCGATATCGGCTATTCCAACCTCTCGGCCGGCTATGTTCGCTATCGGCGCCTGATCCGCGAGGGCGGCTGGCCCACCTTCCGGCAGGGTGCGACCATCGAGCCGGGCATGAGCGACGCCCGCATCCCGGTGCTGATCCAGCGGATGGTGGCCGAGGGCGATCTCGCCGCCCCCGACGGCGCGCGACTGACCCAACAAGGCATCGTCTACGGCCCAGAACTCCAGACCGCCGTTCGCGGTTTCCAGGCCCGTCACGGCCTGGTTGCCGACGGCCGGCTCGGCACCGGCAGCCAGCGCTCGCTGTCCGCGTCGGCCGAGGACCGCGCCCGCCAGATCGCTCTCAACCTCGAACGTCGCCGCTGGCTGAAGCGCGAGGTCGCGCCCGAGCGGATCGAGGTCAACACCGCCGCCGCCATCATGGTCTACTGGAAGGACGGTCGCCCGGTTCACTCCAACCGCGTCGTGGTCGGTACTGCGGCGAACCAGACGCCCAGCCTGGAAAAGCCTTTCGCCTCGGTCGTGGCCAATCCGCCCTGGTATGTCCCGTCCTCGATCGCGCGGGCCGAAATCCTGCCGCGGGGGCCCGGGTATCTGGCCGCCAACAACATGTATATTTTGAACGGCAGGGTCATCCAGCGCGCCGGCCCGATGGCGGCGCTCGGTTACGTCAAGTTCGAACTGCGCGACAGCTACGCCATTTTCCTGCATGACACGCCGTCAAAGGGCGCCTTCAATCTCGCTTTCCGGCACCGCTCGCACGGTTGCGTGCGGGTGCAGGGCGCGGTGGAGTTCGCACGCCTGCTCCTTTCACCCGATCCAGCCCTGCTGGAACGGTTCGACAACGCCCAGGACACGCGAGAGACCAGGCGAATCTCCACCGGGCGCGAGATCAGCGTGCGCCTGCTCTACTGGACCGCCTTCGTCGACGGTCAGGGGCGGGTCGCTTTCCGCGAGGACGTCTATAGTCGCGACGCCAAACTGGCCCAGGCGCTGGGCATCGCGATCAACCTGCCCCGGCCGGTCGACGACGGTCGCTCGGTCGCCAACGACGTCGGGCCGTAGGGACCCCTTCGGCTAGGGTTCGGCTTTTACCTCGACATAGCCGCAGGCGGGCGTCGTCACGGTCAGAAGCGTGGATGGGCCGCCAGGCTTTTTGAACGTCCGCACGCGCGGTTCGGTGCCACATCGGACCGAAACCGAGGTCTATCGCTTCAGAGAGATTGGTTGCCAGGTCGTTCGACGGCCCGCTGACATGGTCCGCGACCACCCGCCGTCCGGTCCATCCAGCGTCGCCGCGACCTTGACTGCGTTCACGTTCCGGCCATCGACCCGAAGCATGGCCGGCTTGGTGGGCGACGCAAGGAACAGCAGGATCGCAGGAAGCGGAATTCCGCCGATAACGAAGGCGTAGATGGCGATCCCGTGGATCGGCTTCACTGCCCGAAAGCCGCCGTCAGCCGGTTTAGCTGGCTCTGCACGGGATTGACCGCGTCCTCCTCGGGCGTATCCAGATACATGCGGCGATCCAGGTGCAGGACCCGGTCATAGAGCTTTTCGGCGCGCACCAGATATTCGACCAGGGCGATCGGCAGCTCCGGGCTGCTCGCCTCGGTGTCCGGCTTGCGGTCCGCCAGACGGTAGCGGGACTCGCACGCCGCTTCCGCCGTCATATCGGCTTCCCGCACCGCCCGCTGGACCAGCAACCAGGAGGCGATCTGCATCAGCCGCGTGGTCAGCTTCATGCTTTCACCCGCATAGGACAGGGCTGCGGCGCGCGACAGCAGCTTGGATTCGCGCCGACCGTCACCGTCAAGATAGGCGGCGGTATCCTCGACCAGTTCCATGCCTTCGCGGAAGGTGCGGTCGAACAATTCGGAGCGCGCGAAATCGTCCACGACGGCGGCGCGGCTGCGGCCAGCGGGCGAAAGAATGGGGTCGTCGGTAGACATGAACTCGACCAAACTCATTGGGGTACGCGCATTCGTATCACGAGCGGCACGGTTTCGCGCGGCACGTCGGCGGTCTGCAACGCCTGTGCCAGAGAGACACCGATCGGTCTATGACCGGAAATTGAACATGGCGTCCGCCGCGTTGCGCTGGGATGATTTGCCGTCGATGGCCGCGTTCGCCCGGGCGATCTCGGCCTCCAGCCCGGCAATTCGCTGTTTCAGGTCCTCGACCGAATAGTTGTCGAGGTCCTCGCGGGTCAGGGCGATCAGCGGCGCGCCGCGCGCCGGACGGGGCTCCAGATCCTCGAACATCACCGCCTCCTGCGTGGCCATTCGATAGGCAACACCCTATCTGAACGCCCGGACACGGACGATTGCAAGAACAGGACGGCACGAATGCGGGTGATCGAGATCGCGGGCGGGGCCGGTTCGGCCGAGACCCTGACCCTCGCCGAGCGGGCGGACCCGGTCGCGGGACCGGGTCAGATCCGCATCCGCGTCCGCGCCGCCGGGATCAACCGGCCCGATCTGTTGCAGCGTCAGGGCCGCTACCCCGCCCCTCCCGGCGCTCCCGACATCCTCGGTCTCGAGGTCGCCGGCGAGGTCGATCAGATCGGCGAAGGCGTGTCCCGATGGACATCTGGAGACCGCGTCTGTGCCCTGTTGGGCGGCGGCGGCTATTCGGAATACGCCGTCGTCGACGCCCGTCACGCCCTGCCCGTGCCCATCGGTCTGGACTTCATCCAGGCCGCCGCCCTGCCCGAGACTGTCTGCACCGTCTTCGCCAATGTGTTCGAGGCCGGGGCGCTGAAGGCGGGCGAGACGCTTCTGATCCACGGTGCCACCTCGGGCATAGGCGTGACCGCCATCCAGATGGCCCGGGCCGCCGGAACCCGTGTCATCGCGACCTCCCGCGGCGCCGACAAGACCGCCGCCGCCCTCGCGCTCGGGGCCGACGTCAGCCTGGACGCCACGAACGATGACCTGGCCGAGCGCATCGCCGGGGCCGGCGGGGCCGATGTCGTGCTGGACATGGTCGGTGCGGACTATGCGGCGCTCAATCTCGAGGCGTTGAAGCCGTTCGGCCGCTGGGTGGTGATCGCCACCCTGACCGGTGCCCTGGCCCAAATCGACCTGATGCGGGTCATGATGAAACGGATCGTCCTGACCGGCTCGACCCTGCGGGCACGTCCCGCCGACGAAAAGGCCCGGCTGATCGCGGCGGTCGAGGCCTCCGTCTGGCCTTGGGTGGCGTCCGGTGCCGTGCGTCCGCCGGTCGAGGCGACCTTCCCGCTCGAACAGGCGTCGGCCGCCCACCTCCGGCTGGAAGCGGGCGGCCACGTCGGCAAGATCGTGCTGACGGTCTGACGACCTACCAGCGGCCTCCACCACGAACCGGGCGCAGCGACGAAATGCGGTCGTTCAGGCCCCAGTTCCGCAGGTTGCGGACGTCATCGCGGAACGTCTGGCACCGGCCGCGGAAATAGGCGTCCGAACAGACCTCCCACTCGCCACGGAACCGCATCGAGCTGATCGCGTCGTTGAAGCCGGTATTGCGCAAGTCTGAGATCTCGTTGTCGAACCGGAAGCTGGCGCCGCGGAAATTGGCGTCACGGAAGATGGTGATGGAGTTGCGGTCACCGCCGCCCCAACCGCCGCCGCCGCCACCGTTTCCACCGCCCCCGCCACCGCCGTGCCGGTCTTCATAGTCGCCCCGGAACGGGCCGCAAACCAGCAGGCCGTCCTCGTTGCGGATTTCGTAGGGCGTGCAGCGGGCCAGTTCGATCGACGTGCCACGCACCTGGCCGCGCCGGGCGCGGCAGTCGGCGTAAAGTCGGCCGCGGTTCACGTATTCGCCGCTGCAGCTGTCACGATAGTCGCCGCGCGGAGCGACCCGTTCGGGGCCGTCCTGAAGCGGTGCCCGCTCTTGGCCAGCGCCTGACAGCATGGCCACCGCGGCCAGGGTTTCTATTAGCATGAGGTTCTCCCACTCCGGATTTGAACGCACGACGCGTTTGTTCGACCACTGTCGGACACGCCAGATGAACCTTGGCTGTACGCGCGTGTCGGCTTCCGTTTTCTTTTCCGACGAATAGGCCTATATCCGCCGCATCATCGCCCGGTCGAAAGGCCGGGCGCCGTCGTATCCGGAGGCCGGTTTTTCGGGCTCCATCAAGAACCGGAAGACCCGTATGACCGAAATCCTGATGCCCAAGGCCACCGCGGTCTGGCTGGTCGACAACACCTCGCTGACGTTCGAGCAGATCGCCGACTTCTGCGGCCTGCACCCGCTGGAAGTCCGCGGCATCGCCGACGGTGACGTGGCGCGCGACATCCGCGGTGCCGACCCGCTGGTCAACGGTCAGCTGACGCGCGAGGAGCTGGACAAGGCCCAGACCGACGAGACCTACCGCATGCAGGCCGTCGTCAGCCGACACGCCGAACTGATGAAGAGCCACAAGCCGGCACCGAAATACACCCCGGTCTCGCGCCGTCAGGACCGTCCGGACGCCATCGCCTGGTTCGTCCGCAACCACCCCGAGGTCACCGACGCCCAGATCGCCAAGATGCTGGGCACGACCAAGTCGACCATCGAAAGCGTGCGCAACCGCACCCACTGGAACAGCCCCAACATCAAACCCGTCGATCCGGTGACGCTGGGTCTGGTCGGTCAGCTGGCGCTCGACGACCTGGTTCGCAAGGCGTCCGACAAGAAGGCCAAGGACGACGCCAAAAAGGGCGGGGCAACGCTTCAGCCGGTCGAGTCTCCGGTCGAGCCCGCTGAGCCGGAATTCGTCCCCGAGGCCCGCGAACGCCGCGGTGCCGAGCCGACCGCCGCCTCGGTCTTCGGCCCCAAGGACTGACACGAAAACGGCCCCGGGATCGATCCCGGGGCCGCGTTTCTGTTTTCGGAGGTCGCGTCGCTAACCGGCGCGCGCCTCCAGACTGGTGATCTGTTCCTTCAATCGGAGCTTCTGCTGCTTGAGCTCCCGTACGCGAAGCGAGTCCGTGGCCGGGCGGGTCGCTTCGCGCCGGATCGTCTCATCCAGGTTGCGGTGACGGTTTCCCAGTTCGCGGATACGAGCTTCGATGGTCATGGCTTGCGCCTCCATGTCTAAGGGACCAGTAGATTGAGCGCCCGGCTTGACCGGCTGTAGAATCACAATCCGGTGAGCCGCCGGTCGTCCGGACAGGGACCACCCTGGAGTTCGAATTGGCCGAAGATGTGAACGGAGCCGTACGGAAGCCCGCACCGCATGGCGTCAATCGCCTGGTAGTCGGGATTTCCGGTGCATCGGGCGTGACTTACGGCGTGAGGGTGCTGGACGCCCTGCGCGAACTCGGGGTCGAGAGCCACCTCGTGGTGACCCGCGCGGCCCTGCTGACGCTGTCGCAGGAAACCGACCTCTCAGCCGACGATTTGATGGGCCGCGCTGACGTGACGCACCGCCTTAACGACGTCGGGGCCTCGATCGCCTCCGGCTCGTTCCGGACTCTCGGCATGATCGTCGCCCCCTGTTCCGTCCGCACCATGAGCGAGATCGCCACCGGCGTGACCTCCACCCTGCTGACCCGGGCCGCCGATGTGGTGCTGAAGGAGCGACGCCCCCTGGTGCTGATGGTGCGCGAGACGCCGCTGCACCTCGGCCATCTTCGCACCATGACAGCCCTGGCCGAGATGGGCGCGATCATAGCCCCGCCCCTGCCCGCCTTTTACGCCCGGCCCGCCTCGATCGCTGACATCGTCGACCAGTCGGTCGGTCGGGCGCTGGACCTGTTCGGTCTCGACTGGTCGGCCGTTCGCCGCTGGGACGGGCTCAAGGGCGCGACGAGCGAATGAGCCTGTGGAACTGGGCGACGCGGGCGTATGCCGCCGACGGCGTCGCCGGGGCGTGCGTCGAACTGCAGGACGCCGCCGGCCAGAATGTCCCCCTGCTGCTCTGGGCGGCCTGGTGCGCGACCACCGGCCGCACCCTCGATGGCGACGTGGTCGAAGCCGGCTGCGACACGGCGCGGGTCTGGCAGGAGACCGCCATCGCGCCGCTGCGCGCCGTCCGCCGGGCGCTCAAGCCGCGAGCGCCTGACCTCGACGACGTCGCCCGCGAGGCCGTCCGGGCCCAGGTCAAGGCCGTCGAGCTGGACGCAGAACGGCATCTGCTGACGGCGCTGGAGGCGCTCGCCGGGCCCGGCACCGGCGCGCCAAAGCCGCCGCTGGAGGCCATGGTGACCGTGGCCCGGGCCTGGTCCCCTGTCACGCCGCGCTCCGGTCTGGTCCGGCTGGCGGACTGCCTTCCAGCCTGAGGCGACGCGCGCTATAAGCCCGCCACGCCGGGGCCCGACATGAACGACGACGAACCTTTTCTCAGCGAGGAAGAGCTGGCGCTCCGCGCCCGGCTCAAGGTCCTGCAACTGGAACACGCGGACCTCGACGCCTCGATCGACGCCCTCGGGCGGATGCCGGTCCCGGACCAGCTCATGATCGCCCGACTGAAGCGCAAGAAGCTGACCCTGCGGGACGAAATGGCCAAGCTGGAAGACCGCATCCTGCCCGACATCATCGCCTGAGCTGGTCAGCGTCCCTTCTTGCGGACCCACATAGCCGCGTCGGCCTCGGCCAGCCAGACTTCGGGATCGGTGTGGGCGGCGAAGGCGCGGACGCCGAACGAACCACCGAGTGTCGCGCGCTCGCCCTCCCACTGAAAGCCGTCGGTCTCCAGCGCGTCGGCCAGCCGCCGGGCCTTGTCCCGGCCCTCGTCCAGACCGGCGTTCAGCATCAGCAGGCCGAACTCGTCGCCGCCCAGACGGCCGACCGTGTCCGATTCGCGCAGATTGGCCTTCATCAGCTCGGCGACGTGCACCAGGGCCGCGTCGCCCGCAGCATGGCCGAGCTGGTCGTTGACCCGTTTGAACCCGTCCAGATCCAGATACAGCAGCACCGCCGGCACCTCGTGGCGCTGGCAGAAGGCCATGGCACCGCGCATCGCCGAGACGAAGCCGCGGCGGTTGAGCGACGGGGTCAGCACATCGTGGTCGGCCGCCGCCTCGGCCGCTTCGGCGCGCAGGCGCAGGGCCTCGACCTCGGCGCGCAGCCGCTCGATCTCGACGGTCAGTTCGTGGGTGGCGACCTCGGTCACGGACAGACTCGCAGCTCCCGCCCCGCCGACTCAATCCGGTCGAGGCACCCGCAAGCCTAGCGTGCTCGGTTGCGGGCGCAACGCACGTGCTGTATCGCGCCGCTTTGCGCGAAAGGCTCCGCACGCATGGCGACCGAGACCCCGCCACGATCGGCACCCGTGGCGATCATCATGGGCAGCCGTTCGGACTGGCCGACCATGAAACACGCCGCCGACATGCTGGACCGTCTGGGCGTGGCCTGGGACGCGCGCGTGGTCAGCGCCCACCGCACGCCCAAACGCCTGTTCGACTTCGCGTCGGCGGCCCGCAGCCTGGGCGTCAAGGTGATCATCGCCGGGGCCGGTGGCGCCGCCCACCTGCCCGGCATGGCCGCCTCGATGACGGCGCTGCCCGTGCTGGGCGTGCCGGTCGAATCCAAGGCGCTCAAGGGCATGGACAGCCTGTTGTCGATCGTCCAGATGCCCGCCGGCGTCCCCGTCGCCACCTTGGCCATCGGCGAGCCGGGGGCCAAGAACGCCGGCATACTGGCGGCCCAGATCCTGGCTCTGTCGGACGAGACCCTCGCCGGCCGGCTGGCCGCCTTCCGCGAGGCCCAGACCGAGGCCGTTCACCACACGGTCGAGGACTGAGTGTCCCTGGACCTGACCGCATCCCCCCTGCCGCCCGGCTCGACCATCGGCATTCTGGGTGGCGGCCAGCTGGGCCGGATGCTCAGCCAGGCGGCGTCGCGACTCGGCTTCAATGTCGTCATCCTCGACCCCGAGGAGAACAGCCCAGCCGGGCGGGTGTCCCAGGGCCAGATCGTCGCCGCCTATGACAATGACACCGCCCTGACGGTGCTGGGCCAGACCTGCGAGGCGGTGACCTTCGAGTTCGAGAACGTGCCCGCCGCCTCGGTCGAACGGCTGGTCGCGGGCGGCGCGGTCGTCGCGCCGGGCCCCAAGGCGCTGGCCGTGGCCCAGGACCGGATCGCCGAAAAGACCTTTCTCAACAGCGTCGGGGCCGACACCGTGGCCTTCGCGGCGGTCGACAGCCTGGACGACCTGATCGTCGGCCTGAAGCGGCTGGGGACGCCCGCCCTGCTGAAGACCCGCCGCGACGGCTATGACGGCAAGGGCCAGGTCTGGGTCGCCTCGGTCGAGGCCGCACCCGACGCCTGGCGCGACATCGGCCAGCGGCCCGCCATCCTCGAGGCCCGGGCCGCCTTCGTGCGGGAGCTGTCGGTCATCGCCGCCCGGGGCCGCGACGGCGAAATCGCTGTCTATCCGCTGGGCGAGAACATCCATGCGGGCGGTGTGCTCAAGACCACGCTCGCCCCCGCCGCCGTCGACCGGAAGACCGACAAGCGGGCCCGGGCCATCGCCAGGGCCGTGCTGGAAGGCCTCGACTATGTCGGCGTGCTGGGGGTCGAGCTGTTCGACCTCGGCAACGGCCTGCTGCTGGTCAACGAGATCGCGCCGCGGGTTCACAACACCGGCCACTGGACCCAGGACGGCTGCGTCTGCGACCAGTTCGAACAGCATATCCGCGCCATCGCGGGCTGGCCGCTGGGTCCGACGTCGGCCCACGCCCG
>JBBQTX010000047.1:0-10601 GCA_038234475.1 Caulobacterales bacterium
CAAGGCCCTCGAAGACGCCCGTTCGGCGACCCGCGCCGTGACCCGCCTGTCGGTCGGAGTGGCCATCATTCTGATCGCGCTCAAGGCGTTCGCGCTCGGAGCGTCCGGTTCGGTCTCCATCTTCGCGTCGCTCGCGGATTCGGCGCTCGACCTGGCCGCGTCGCTGGCGACCTTCTTCGCCGTCCGCTGGGCCGCCGCGCCGGCAGACGAGGATCACCGCTACGGCCACGGCAAGGGCGAGGCCCTCGCGGCCCTGGTGCAGGCCGGCCTGGTGTTCGCGTCCTGCCTGTTCATCGGCTGGGAGGCGATCCAGCGCCTGTTCGATCCGCGTCCGGTCAGTTCCGGCTCCTGGGCCGTCGCCGTGGTCCTGATCTCCATCGTCCTGACCGCCTGGCTGGTCTGGATGCAGGGCCGGGCGCTGCGCAAGACCGGGTCGATGGCGGTCGCGGCCGACCGTGCCCACTACGCCAGCGATCTGGCCGCCAATGTCGTGGTGTTGATCGGGGTGATCGCCGGGACTTTCCTGGCCGCGCCGGGACTGGACGCCGCCGCCGGTCTGGTCGTCGCGGTCTGGCTGTTCTGGGGGGCCGTGGGCCTGCTGAAGGGTGCGACCCATCATCTGCTGGACCGGGCGGCCCCGGAAGCCGACCGCATGGCCATCACCACCACCATCCTGTCGGACCCCCGCATCTCCGGACTCCACCAGCTCCGCACCCGGCTGTCCGGGTCGGTGCTGATGATCCAGATGCATGTCGACCTCGATCCGGGCCTGTCCCTGGTGGCTGCCCACGACATCGTCGTCGAGGCCGAGAACCGGCTGCTGGCCACCTGGCCGCACGCCGACATCCTGATCCATCCCGACCCGCGCGGCCGCACGAGACCCCATGGCGCGGACTTCGCCGAAGAAGCCGCGGCCTCTCCGCGCGCGGCCGAATCTGGCTAACGCGGGCTTAACGCCCTGTGGCGCACACAGGCCGGATGTCGGCCTGCGTCCTCTACCATTTCGCCTTCGACCCCGGTTCGCGCGCGGCGCGGCTGGCGCTGGGCGAGGCGCGGATCGAATTCACCGAGGCCATAGTGCGACCGTGGGAGGCCGGTTGTCCGGTCGCCGGCCTCAACCCGTCGGGCATGCCGCCGGTGCTGCAGACCACCGAGGCCGGTCAGGCCCTGACCCTGTGCGAGGCACCCGCCATCCTCGGCTGGCTGGAAGACCGGTCCAAACAACCGTTCCTGATGCCGGTCGATCCGGTCGAGCGGGCCGAGACACGCCGGCTGCTGGGCTGGTTCGAGCGCCGCTTCACCGACGAGGTCAACGCCGTGCTGCTGCATGAGCGGATGGAGAAACCCCTGCTGCGTCTCGGCCCGCCCGAGGCGCGGGCGTTGCGGGCCGGCCGCGAGGCCCTGAAGGCGCATCTGGCCATGCTGGAGGCCCTGCTGACCCGCCGTGACGCCTTGGCCGGCCGCCACATCAGCCAGGCCGATTTCGTCGCCGCCGCCCACCTGTCGGTGCTGGACTATTTCGGCGAGGTGTCCTGGGCATCGTATCCGGGGCTGAAGACCTGGTACATGAAGCTCAAATCCCGCCCCGGTTTCCGGCCGCTGCTGACCGACCGTTTCCCCGGGGTTCAGGCCTCAGCCTGGTATCACGACCTGGATTTCTGAACCTGACCCGTGAAAAGTGCTAGTGAGCGATGGGTGAGCGGACCTGCGCAAGGTCGCCTCATCGGCTCACCTCTTGCTCACCAGCACTTTTCACCAGACCTTCCCCGTGCGCGACCACCCCAAGATCTTCATCCAGGACCGCGCCGCCGCCCTCGGTTTCGACGCCTGCCGCTTCGCCTCGGTCGCCGAACCGTGGAGCGCGGGCGAGCGGCTCGCGCATTTCGTCGAAGCCGGCCGGCACGGCGACATGGGCTGGATGGAGACGACGCTGGAGCGACGCGCCCATCCCACCGCCCTGTGGGCCGAGGCGAAGACCGCCATCGTACTGGGCCTCAACTACGGCCCCGATGCCGATCCACTGCCGGAGATGGACGACCGTTCCGCCGGCTATATCTCGGTCTACGCCCGGGGCGACGACTATCACGAGGTCATCAAGGGCCGGCTGAAGACCCTGGCCGGCCAGGTTGCCGCCCGCACCGGTCAGGACGTCAAGGTGTTCGTCGACACCGCCCCGTTGATGGAAAAGCCGCTGGCCCAGCGCGCCGGGCTGGGCTGGCAGGGCAAACACACCAATCTGCTCAGCCGCACCCACGGCAACTGGCTGTTCCTCGGGGTCATCCTGAGTGCCGCCGTTTTCGAACCCGATCCGCCGGAAGGCGAGCATTGCGGGAGTTGCACCGCCTGTCTGGACGTCTGCCCGACCCGGGCCTTTCCCGCGCCGTTCCAGCTCGACGCGCGTCGCTGCCTGTCCTATCTGACCATCGAATTCGCGGGACCCTGGCCGGTCGAGTTCCGCACCGCCACGGGCAGCCGCATCTACGGGTGCGACGACTGTCTGGCGGTCTGTCCCTGGAACAAATTCGCCGAGAGCGCACGCGAGGCGAGGGTGCGGGCCCGCGACGGTCTGGTCTCGCCCCGTCTGGCCGATCTGGCGGCGCTCGACGACGCGGCCTTCCGCACCCTGTTCTCGAAAAGCCCGGTCAAGCGGATCGGCCGCGACCGCTTTGTCCGCAACGTCCTCTATGCGATCGGCAACAGCGGTGACCCTGACCTGATCCCGGTCACGCTGGGCCTGCTGGACGACCCCGCCCCCGTGGTGCGCGGCGCGGCCGTCTGGGCCCTGTCGCGACTGTTGGACGGGCCGGCGTTCGCGCGCCACCGCGAAGCCCGGCTCCCCGGGGAGGCCGACGACGCGGTGGCCACCGAGTGGCTTCCCCTGTCTCCCGAAGGCTCCGACAAGGCCTAACCGGTCGCCACCGCGGTCGCCCGGTCGCCGCCCGGCGTGCGCGCGATGTCCAGCAGCTTCATCCGGAACACCAGCACCGAGTTCGGCGGGATATCCCCGGCCGGGCTTTCGCCATAGCCCTTCTCCGGCGGCAGATAGACGATCCACTCGTCGCCGACCTTCATGTGCTGAAGCACTTCGCGCCAGCCCTCGACCACCGACATGCCGGGAATGTCGCCCTCGACGGTAAACACGGCCGGCGCGCCGCGCTTGTAGGAACTGTCGAACACCGTCCCGTCGGTCAGGGAGCCCTCATAGTCGACCCGCACCAGGTCGTTGCTATCGGGCATCTCGCCGCTGGCCGGGCCGGACGTCAGCACCTTGTACTGAACCCCCGACGGCAGGCTTTGGACCCCGTCCTGGCGGGCATTGGAGGTCATGAAGAAGGTGGCCGAGCGCAAATTCTTCGCCGCCGTCTCTTCCGCCATAGGCTCCGCGCGGTCGCAGGCCCCCAGACCCAGCACCGCCGCCAGAACCGCGACCCTAACCCATCCGTAGCGCATATCCCGCCTCTTCCAGTCCATGTCTGATCTCCAGTGCGTGGGCCTCGCCGCGGGTCTCGACCATGATGTCGAACTCCGCGCCCTTGGCCGGCACGTCCAGCGCCAGCCGGTTGTGCACCACGTCTATGATGTTTCCGCCAAGGCCGCCGATCACGGCGCTGATCTTGGACAGCATGCCCGGCCGGTCGTCGCCGAGAATGCGATAGACGACCATCTTCTTCTCGCGCACCAATTCGCGGTTCAGCACCACGGCCAGCATGCGCGCGTCGATATTGCCGCCGCACAGCACCAGCCCGACCTTCATCCCCTTGAACTTGTCCGGATAGGCCAGCAAGGCCGCCAGTCCGCCGGCCCCCGCGCCCTCGGCGACCGTCTTCTCCAGCGTGGCGTAATAGGCCACCGCCGTCTCGAAATCGGCCTCCTCGCAGACCAGCACGTCCTCGATCAGCGGATCGGCGATGGCGAAGGGGATGTCGCCGACCGCCTTGATGGCGATGCCCTCGGCGATGGTCTGGCCACCACAGGTCGCCGTCTCGCCGCGCCGCCGGGCGTTGAAGGACGGATACATGGCCGCCTCGACGCCGAAGATGCGGATGTCCGGCTTGATCGCCTTGGCCGCCACCGCACAGCCGGCGATCAATCCGCCGCCGCCGATGGGGATGATCAGGACGTCGAGATCCGGCGCGTCCTCCAGAAATTCCACTGCGCAGACGCCCTGGCCGGTGATGATCCCCTCGTCGTCGAAGGCCGAGATGAAGACAAACCCCTCCTCGTCGCGCAGCCGGTGTGCCTCTTCGGTCGAGCCGGTGAAATCGAGGCCCTTGATCACCACCGTCGCCCCATGCGCCCGGGTGCCGTCGGCTTTCGTGAAGGGCGTGCCCTCGGGCATGACGATGGTCACCGGTACGCCCAGCCGGGCCCCGTGATAGGCCAGCGCCTGGGCGTGGTTGCCGGCCGAGGCCGCCACCACCCCGCGCTTGCGCTCGTCCGGCGTCAGTTGCAGCAGCCGGTTCAGGGCCCCGCGCTCCTTGAAGCTGCCGGTAAAATGCAGATTGTCGAACTTGACCCAGACCTCGACCCCCGTCAGTTGCGACAACCGGCGGGAATGGCGCGAGGGAGTGCGGTCCACCTGGCCCTGGATACGATCCCGGGCGGCCAGAATATCGTCGAACGTGACTGTCATGGACCTCCCCTATATCCGGTCTTCGCCGGGTTGCCGCGCGCTTTTGGACCAGCGTCAGAAGTCTCGCAACCTTGACCTTATGCCGGCGTTGAGCGTCTGATCGGGACGTTCGGCCCGCACATCCGATGGAGAGAGCCCATGTCCGCCCCTGCCCCCGCCCGCGCCGTCCTGGCCCTCGCCGCCGCCGCAGCGCTTCTGACCGCCTGCGAGACCCTCCCCATGGGCGGATATGGCCCGATGCCACCGTCATCGGCCTTCGACACCGCCGACTTCACCTGGTCGACGCGTCAGGGCCAGGCGTCGATCGACGGCCGGGTGGATTACCGCCGCGACGGCCAGGTCTTCGCCTGCACCGGCTCGGTCGCCCTGACCCCCGATACCCCCTACACCCGCGCCAGGTTCCAGGCCCTGTACGGATCGACCGACCGCGCCGCCATCCCCGAGGCCGTGGTGCGCGCCCGCACCGTCGCCGACCCCACCGCCGACTATCGCTCCTTCGTCCGCTCCACGACCTGCGCCAACGGCCGCTTCGCCTTTGACGGCCTGCCCGACGGTGGCTGGTTCATCATCACCCCCGTCACCGCCGGCGGGGCGCGGGTCGTGTTGATGCGCCGCGTCGACACCCGCGGCGGCCGCCGGATTTCCGTTTCGCTCTAGGATTCCGTCGCATATTGCCGTTCACTGTCCAAGGCCGTGTCACAGGCCGCTTCGGAGGGTTAATCATGAACCGGTCAGTCCTGATCCTCGCCGCGGGTCTGGCGCTTGTCGCCGCCCCGGCCGCCGCCCAGTCGTGGAGCGGGACCTATGACGGCGGCTACCATCCCCGCAGCGGCAGCAATGCGGTGCCGTCCAATTTCGACTGGCGCAGCCAGCTGGACCGGCCCGGCGACTATCGATGCGATCAGTTCTGGGACGCCAATCGCGACGACTGCGGCGACCGGTGGCGTGACCAGCGTCATCGCGTCAGCCCCCAGGCGCGCGGCGAGTACCGCGCCCTTGCCGGCTATGGCTATGGCCGAGGACACGGCTATGGCCACAGCCGTCGCGGCTACGGCTCAGCCTATGGCCATGCCCAGGGTTCGACCACCTATCACGGTGCCTATGGTCGCCCCGACCATGTCTATCCCGGCGGCGGCACCCGCTACGGCGGTTACAGCGGCGGCTATGGTGGCAGCTATGGTGGTGGCCACAGCGGCGGACGCGCGGACTGGTGCCGCGCCACCTACCGCTCGTACAATCCGGCCACCGGCTACTACCGGGGCTACAGCGGCCATCTGATCTACTGCGGCTGAGGCACCCTCACCCGTCTATCCGCGTTTATCCGGTCACGGATCGGTGGATGAGCGATGTTCGCCATTGTTTCGCCTTGCCAGACCGGCTTGGGTGACCGTGATCCGCACGGGCGGTGAATCAGGGAGCGCGTTCATGTCCCAGCACAATATTTCCGGCTCGGAAGCTTTTGGACCCAAGCCCGGCGTCATGGTCCGCTCGGTCAAGACCAGCGGCCTGCGCCGCCAGCGCGCCGCGCGCACCTGGGCGGCGTTCATCGCCGGAGCCGTGGTCGCCGTCGCCGGCGGTGCCATCGCCTTGGCCGCCGTGTTCGGACCAACGCTTTTTGGCTAAGCCGCGGTCGTCGGCCCTTCGGGACCCCCCGACCCGACGCGGCCTGGCGCTTCGCGCAAGCCGATCGTCGGAAGGCAACGCCGGGTAGCTTGATCGCACCACCGGTCTCACAGGAGAGGCAGCGCGAAGCGGCAGGCCGTCTCGGGTCGAGAAGGCGGAGCCTTCTGTGCCCACCAACTAAGCCAGCCAGACCATCCGACGCGTCTGTACCTCCGCCCCGCGCGCCCGGCTGAAACCCTTGCGCACCTCGCCGGTGTAGAGGAAGCCAGCCTTCTCCAACACCCGGCCTGACGCCGGATTGTCGCTGAAATGGCCGGCCATCAGCGCCCGGCGCTTCCACGCCTTCGACGCCCAGGCGACCGCGCCCTGCAGCGCCTCGGTGGCATAGCCCCGGCCCCAGAACGACCGCGCGATCCAGTAGCCGACCTCGGGCGCGGCGTCCGCGTCTTCGAACAGGCCGATCACACCCACAGGCCCGTGATCCTCGTGCTCGATCAGAAAGGCCCGGGCCCGGTCCGGATCCTGTCCCGCCACCTTCACCACGAAGCTCTCGGCATCCGCGACGGCGTATGGATGCGGCATGCGCAGGGTCATGCGCGCCACATCGTGGTCATTGGCCAGGATCGCCAGGCGGCTGATGTCCGCCGCGCCCGGGGCCCGCAGGGCCAGACGCCGCGTCTCCAGCACGGGAGAAGGTTCGATCACGCACATGAGACGGCCTCACTGTTCGTGCCGCCTCCTTGGAGGGCTCGGACGGCTTCTTCGAGGCGGAGATACGAAAACGGGGAGCCTCGTGATCCAGACTCCCCGCGGAATATTTCCCTTGGTCCGGATCGAGGCTTTGGAGCCTGCGCGATCCGGAGTGTGTTTCCGTTCGCGTTATTCAGCCGCCATCGGCATTTCGGCGGTGTCATTGGCCGGAAGAATGGACACGTAACAACGGCCATTGGCCTTCTTGGTGAATTTTACCGCGCCGTGCGCCGTGGCGAACAGGGTGTGGTCGCGGCCAAGGCCGACATTGTCGCCCGGGTGGAAGGTGGTGCCGCGCTGGCGCACAAGGATGTTGCCGGCCAGCACGCGCTCGCCGCCGAACTTCTTCACGCCGAGGCGTTTCGACTCGGAGTCGCGACCGTTGCGCGACGAACCACCGGATTTCTTGTGAGCCATGGGGCTGTCCTAACTCGTCTTTATTCTTAGGCTTCGTCGGTCTTGGCGGGCTTGGCCTTCGGCGCGGCCTTCTTGGCGGCGGCCGGATTTTCAGCGGCGGCTGCAGCCTTGGGAGCCGCGGCCTTCTTGGCCGGAGCCTTGGCGGCCGGGGCCGTCTCGGCGTCGAGAACCTTGGGCGACTTGGCCGGCTTGGCCTTGACCTCGGTCTCTTCGACGCGCGGGGCCAGGCCACGGGCGCGCAGGTTCATCTCGGCCTTGGTCATCAGCGAGGTCTCGCCGTCCCATTTGGCCTTCTCGCCGGCGCCGTCGATGCCGGTGATGCGCAGGACCGATTCCATCTGGCGATGACCGTTGGTGCGGCGATAGCCCTGACGGCGGGTCTTTTTGAAGATCTTGATCTTCTCGCCCTTGCGCGTCTCGACCAGGGTCGCGGCCACGGCGGCACCGGCGATCAGCGGGGCACCCAGGGTCACGCCCTTGTCGCCGCCCAGCATCAGCACGTCGCCGAACGACACGTCGGAGCCCACGTCGCCGTCGAGCTTCTCGACCACGATCACATCGCCCGGTTGGACCCGGTACTGCTTCCCGCCGGTCTTGATCACCGCGTACATTATAAAGCCTCAGCGAAACGCAAAAAGAATAAGCCCGACGGGGAACCCCTCGGGCGAAGAGCGGCGACATAGACGGAACAGGTCCTCCGAGTCAACGCGGACGGACGAAAAACAGCGTCCGCGCGGCTTGCATGGATGCGCCGTCCCGCAGCGCGCGCCGGTTCGCTACCCCCGCCCCGGTCGGGTCTGCGACCGTCCCGCCCCGCGACGCCCGGCGGTTCGGACGGGGGTCCACCGCGAAATCCGACAACAAGGTCTCGACTGTTATAAAGTAACACGTTAGAGGGCAGGCATGTCACCGTTCGATCTCGAGCAACCGGTCCTGCTGTCGCTGCTCGCGACGGGCTTCGCAGCGGCCTTTCTGCACGCGGCCCTGCCGACGCACTGGCTGCCGTTCGTGCTGGTGGGGCGGGCCCAGCGCTGGAGCTGGCCGCGCCTGCTCGCCGCGGTGACGGCGGCGGGCCTTGCCCATATCGCCACCACCGCCCTGGTCGGCGGGCTGATCGTGGCGGCTGGCCTGGTCCTCGACCAGTGGATCGCGGGCCTGCTGCCCTGGCTGTCCGCAGGCCTGCTGTTCGTCTTTGGCGTCTTTTATCTCAGCCGGTCGCTGGTCCGTCGGCCGGTTCCGGCCAGCGGCCCGCCGCTGGACCTGGCCGAGCCGTCGGTGTCGCACGCGACCGCCTTCTGGGGACTGGTGGCGATGATGGCGGTCTCGCCCGGCGAGGTGCTGCTGCCCATCTATCTGTCGCAGGCCGCCGAGGGCTTCGCCGTCGTCGCCGTCCTGACCCTGGCCTTCGCGGTCGGAACGGTGGCGGGCATGGCCGGCTTCACCCTGCTGGCCCGGGCCGGCTGGTCGGTCCTGCGGCTGGAGCGGTGGGCACGATTCGAGGGGGTGGTGCTGGGCGCGGCCCTGATCGTGATCGGCCTCCTTATCGTCCTCCACCAGCACTGACGGTTGATCGGTTGGAATTCTGCATTCAATGACTTGATGACAGCCTTCATTGACCCGGACACGGGCCGGGCCTGGAAGCTTCACATGGCGCAAGCGCACCACGATCATCACGATCAGCACGACCACGATCCTGCGCACGGGCACGGCCACGGCCATGCCGGTCACGCCCACGGGCCGGTCGACACCGGCGACTGGCGCTATGCCGTCGGCCTGCTGGTCAACCTGGCCTTCGTCGCGGTCGAGTTCGGGGCCGGGATCTACAGCGGCTCCACCGCCCTGCTGGCCGACGCGGGTCACAATCTGTCGGACGTGCTGGGTCTGGCCATGGCCGGCGGGGCGGCCTGGCTGGCGCGGCGGGCCAGCGGGTCGCAAAAGACCTATGGCTACGGCAAGGCCACCGTGCTGGCCGCCCTGGCCAATGCCCTGCTGCTGATCTTCGCCTGCGGAGCCATCGCCTTCGAGGCCGTGCGCCGTCTGGCCGAGCCCGCCCCCGTGATGAGCGGCCTGGTCATGATCGTGGCCGCCATTGGCTTTGTCATCAATCTGGGCACCGCCCTGATGTTCATGCGCGACCAGCATTCCGACCTGAACGCCAGGGGGGCCTATCTGCACATGATGGCCGACGCCGCCGTCTCGATCGGCGTGGTCATCGCGGGCGGCGTGATCTGGATGACAGGCTGGTCGATCCTCGACCCTCTGGTCAGCATCGCGATCGTCGTGGTGATCCTGCTCAGCACCTGGGGCCTGCTCAAGGACTCGGTCAATCTGGCGCTGGACGCCGCGCCGCGCGGGACCGACGTCGATGCCATCCGCACCGCCTTCCTCGCCCTGCCCGGCGTCACGGCCGTGCATGACCTTCACGTCTGGGGCCTGTCCACCACCGAGACCGCCCTCACCGCCCACCTCTGCCACGACCGCGCTGACGCCTCGGTCCTGCTGGTGGAAGCCCAGGCGATGGCGCGCAGCCGCTTCAGGATCGGGCACACCACCCTGCAGCTTGAGGCCGACCCACTGCCCGGCTGCCCGGACTGCTGATCGCGCGGTGAAAAGTGCCGGTGAGCAAGCAGTGAGCCAGGCGCGTCTCGCTCACCCGTTGCTCACTGGCACTCATCACTGGCACCCGGCCCCTGCCGCCCCTAGATGAGCGCCATGACCGACACAGCTTCCGGCAAAATTCCCGTCACCGTCCTCACCGGCTATCTCGGCGCGGGCAAGACCACCCTGCTGAACCGCATCCTCACCGAGGACCACGGCAAACGCTACGCCGTCATCGTCAACGAGTTCGGCGAGATCGGCATCGACAACGACCTGGTCGTCGGCGCCGACGAGGACGTGTTCGAGATGAACAACGGCTGCGTCTGCTGCACCGTGCGCGGCGACCTGATCCGCGTCGTCGCCGGGCTGATGAAACGCCAGCGTCCCAATGCTTCAAAAGAGGGGGGCAAGCCCGCCTTCGACGCCATCATCGTCGAGACCACCGGCCTGGCCGACCCCGGCCCGGTAGCCCAGACCTTCTTCGTCGACGAGGACGTCAAGGCGAAGACGGAACTGGACAGCGTCACCACCCTTGTTGACGCCAAACACGTCATGGCGCGGCTGGACGACTCCAAAGAAG
>JBBQTX010000048.1:0-10473 GCA_038234475.1 Caulobacterales bacterium
TCGCCAACCCGACCGACGTGCTGAGCGAAGGCCAGGAGGTCAAGGTCAAATTCCTGGGCATGGACGATCGCGGCAAGACCAAGCTGTCGATGAAGGTCGTCGACCAGACCACCGGCGAGGACATCACCGACAAGATCAACGTCGAGCGCGCCGAACGCGGTGAGCCGGCCCTGTCGGACGACACCGGCGGCCGTCCCAAGCGTGAAGGCGGTGGCGGTGATCGCGATCGCGGCCGCAGCCGTCGTTAAGGCCCGGCGCCTCGTCTGAAATGAAAGAAGGCCCCGGTGGAAACACCGGGGCCTTTCTCATGGGCGAACACGGCGACCACAACAGCCGACGATCCTCCGGAAGTCATCGACGCGGATGGACCGCCGACGAAAACGGCCCCGCCGTTACCAGGCGGAGCCGCTTTCTGTTCAGCCTCGACGGAGGTTTGGCTCGCTCCCGAAGGCCTGTTGCGGCAATCTAGCCTTTCGGCAGAAGCACGGCGTCGATGACGTGGATGACGCCGTTGGTGCAGGCGATGTCGGCTGTGACGACATTCGCGCCGTTGACGGTGACACCGTCGGTGCCATCGACGTCCAGCTCTTCACCGTTGACCGAGGCCGGCGACAGGGTCTTGCCCGAAATGTCGGCGGCATGGACGGCGCCGGACAGGACGTGAAGCGTCAGAATGGCGGTCAGCTTTTCCTTGTTCTCCGGCTTGACCAGATCCTCGACCGTGCCTGCGGGCAGGGCGGCGAAGGCTTCGTCGGTGGGAGCGAAGACGGTGAACGGGCCCGCGCCTTTCAGCGTGTCGACCAGACCGGCGGCCGTGACGGCGGCCACCAGGGTCGTGAACGATCCGGCGGCAACTGCGGTGTCGACAATGTCGTGAGTTTCAGTGGTCATTTTGGCGTGTCCTTGGTTGAAGGAAAACAGATCTGGGATGCCGTCACTTTTATTCAATAGAGATGCGGCCAGTGACCGCTGTGGCAAAGTGTAGCCCTTTCGGACACTGAATATTGCGGGCTGGCATTGGTGTTCGTCCGTGTGCGGAATTGGTCCACCCTGAAAAACGCTTCGGCGACGACGTTCGTGCTGGCCGCAGTTTCAGATACCCGGATGCCGATCCCGTTGATTTCTTCGCGGACGTCTGGAACCGGTTTGCCTGCGCGGCCACCCAGCACGGGATCAGCCGCCTTCAAGCCAGGACCCCGGCGTGCCGGCCCGGGATCGACGGCGGTCGCCCGCTCGGCACGCCTTAACGCGGAGCCCGCTTGGCGAGGATCCGCTGCAACGTCCGGCGGTGCATCCCCAGCCGTCGCGCCGTCTCGGAGACATTGTGGTCGCACAACTCATAGACCCGCTGGATATGTTCCCAGCGCACCCGGTCGGCGCTCATCGGGTTGTCGGGCGGTTCGGCAGCCTCGCCGGTGGCCAGCAGGGCCTTGACCACGTCGTCGGCGTCGGCGGGCTTCTGCAAATAGTCGACCGCCCCCGCCTTGACCGCAGCGACCGCCGTGGCGATGGCACCATAACCGGTCAGCATGACGATGCGGGCATCCTCACGCCGATCGCGGATGGACTCGACCACCCTCAGTCCGTTGCCGTCCTCCAGCCGCATGTCCAGCACGGCGAAGGCCGGGACCGAGGTCTTCAACGCCTCATGCGCCTCGGCGAGGGACGCGGCGGTGGTCACCGAGAACCCCCGGCTCTCCAGCGCGCGACCCAGGCGGGTGCGCAGCGCATTATCGTCATCGACCAACAACAGCGTCTTGTCGGCGAGGGCGGCGATCCGGATTTCGGCGTCGGACATATCGTTCTCCTGGTGGCTCAAGTCGGTAGCGGTGGCCCTGCGGTCAAGGTTTGGCCGCCGGGGTGCGACATCACGACGACATCTCCAGCACGGGGCGAGGCCAGCGAATCGCCACGCGCGCGCCCTTCGGCAGTCCCCTGTGCGCGGGGCCCTGGCCGCCGTCGCCGGCGCCGACGAATACCTTGCCGCCCGTCCGCTCCAGCAGGGTGCGGGCGATGAAGAAGCCCAGTCCCATGCCGCCCTGGCTGGGAGCGATGGCCTCCGGTTCCGGCTCGGCGCGGGCGGCCTTTCGGCTTTTCCGGCCCGGGGTGGCGGCGGCCACCGAGGCGGCGATCTGGGCGGCCAGGGCTCGGCGGGCCTTGCCCTGCGGACGGCTGGTCACATAGGGCTCGCCGAGGCGCGGCAGGATGTCGGCGGGAAAGCCCGGGCCGTCGTCGACGATCTCGATCTCGATGAATGCCGCGTCGACGACCGCCCGGACCCGTACCGTCGCGGCAGCGAAGTCGGCGGCGTTCTCGACCAAGGCCGACAGGCCGTGGATCACTTCCGGCAGGCGGCGAACGCGGGGCGGCGGTTCGCCCGGTCGCGTCGTCACCGAGACGTCGAAGGCCAGATCGAAGCCGCGATGGGGCTCGACCACCTCTTCCAGCAAGGCCTTCAGACCGACCTCGGCGAAGGCGGAATCGCCCTCCTCCGGCTGCTGCGACAGGCGTTTCAGAATCCCGCGGCAGCGTTCGGCCTGTTGCAGGATCAAGGCGGCGTCCTCGGCGGCCGAGCTGTCCTTGACCGATCCGCGCAACAGTTCGCGGGCCACCACCTGGATCGTGGCCAACGGCGTGCCCAGTTCGTGCGCCGCCGCCGCCGCCAGACCGCCCAGCGCCGCCATCCGCTGTTCGCGCTGCAGGACGTCCTGGGTGGTGGCCAGGGCCAGCTCCAGCTTCTCGGCGTCCGCAGCGACCCGCCAGGCATAGGCCGAAGTGAAGATCACCCCGGTGATCAGAGCCAGACCGGTGCCGAACCGGTACAACGGCGGCAACTCCAGCTCCGTACCGGCCTGCCACGGCAGGGGCAGGGAGAAGAAGAACAGACAGACGGTCGCGCTGAAGACCAGCAGACCCATCAGTGCGGCTTGACGCCCGGGCAGGGAGGCGGCGGCCACGGTCACCGGCGCGACCAGCAGCAGGCAAAACGGGTTCTGCAGACCCCCGGTCAGGCCCAGAAGCGCCGACAGCTGGAGTATATCGAAGCCGAGATGGGCCGCCGTCATCCGCCCGTCCGGAAACGAGCCGTCGGTGCGCTTCAGCCGCGAGGTCGCGTTCAGGTTCATCGCGATGCTGATCGCGATGACGCCCAGACAGGGCCAGAGCGGAAGATCGAAGCGGAACCAGCCCGTAGCCACGGCGATGGTGGCGCTCTGGCCTGCGATCGCCATCCACCGCAGGATGACGAGCGTGCGCAGGCTCAGGCCCCGGCTGCGGCGCGGCAGGTTGCGCCAGCCACCGAAGCGGCCGGGGGCTTCGGCCTCCGTGAAGGGGCCGGGCTGCGGCGACGGATGGTCTTCTGTCAGGTTCACCGGTCTTCTATAGACCGGTCGGCGCGGCCTTGCGCGCTTTCGAGGGAGGCCTTGATGCCGCGCCGGTCCATCCTGATTTTCGCCGCCGCCTGTATCGCCATCGCCGTCGCGATCGCTGCCATCACCATCGTGGTGGTCGGCCGAAAGGATGCCGGCCTGCCGATAACCGAGGCCTCGACGGGCCAACCCCGGGTCGGCGGCCCCTTCCAGCTCGTGAACCAGGACGGCGAGGCCGTGAACCAGACCCTTCTGGACGGTAAATGGTCGTTGGTTTTCTTCGGCTTCACCTGGTGCCCGGACTATTGCCCCACGACCCTGGCTGCGCTGGACGCCACCCAGCGGCAGCTCGGCGACCGCGCGGACGAGGTGCAGATCGTTTTCATCACCGTCGATCCCGAGCGCGACACGCCCCGGGCGTTGAAGGACTATCTTTCGACCGACGGCTTTCCGAAAGGCGTCATCGGCCTGACCGGCACGCCCGAGCAGATCAAGGCGGCCGCGAACGCTTACCGGGTCCTGTATCAGAAGGTCGGCGAGGGCGACGACTATACGATGAACCATTCGCTGACGGTCTATCTGGTGGGACCGGACGGGCGTTTTCGGGTCCCGCTGACGCATGATCTGGGTCCGGAACAGGCCGCGGAGGTCATCCGTCGGAATATGGCGCGTGGTTGAACTGGCACCCTTGTCCCGCAAGGGGACAATGGGAGGGAGCGAGATTTTGGGTGATCGGCGATAATCTTTTTGCAGTGCGGTGCGTTCTATGGTGCTCTGCCACGTAACGGCGGGGGTCGTCGCAAGGATTTCATGCTCTATTCGCTTCACGAACTCGCCTACCACTCGGCGACGCCGTTCCGGATCGGGGCCCAGTTGGCCCGGACCTTCTGGAACTCCCCGCTCAATCCGGCCGCGGCCACCGCCATCGGGCGCACCGCCTTCGCTTCGGCCGAGGTGTTCGAGAGCGTCACCCGACGCTATGGCAAGCCGGACTGGGGGTTGGACGTCATCACCGTCGAAAACCGGCCGGTGCGCACCACCGAACAGGTGGTCTGGTCGTCGCCTTGGTGCCGCCTGTTGCGCTTCGCGCGCGACACCGGTGACCTGACGCAGGCGGGCAAGCCCGTCGAGGCTCCGGCCGTCCTGATCGTGGCCCCCCTGTCGGGCCACTACGCCACCCTGTTGCGCGGGACGGTCGAGGGCTTCCTGCAGGACCACGACGTCTATGTCACTGACTGGGTCAACGCCCGACAGGTGCCGATGCTCGAAGGTCGGTTCGACTTCTTCAACTATATCGACCATGTGCGCGACATGCTGACCGCGATCGGGGGCCGCGCCCACGTCGTCGGTGTCTGTCAGCCCGGCCCCCCGGTGCTGGCCGCCTGCGCCCTGATGGCCGAGGACAGGGACCCCAACCGGCCGGCCTCCATGACCTTCATGGGCTCGCCGATCGATGCCCGCCTGTCGCCGACGGTGACCAACCAACTGGCCGAGGCCAAGCCGTTCACCTGGTTCCGGTCGAACATGATCCACACCGTGCCCTGGCCCTATCCGGGCTTCGGCCGCCGCGTCTATCCGGGTTTCGTGCAGCTCTACAGCTTCATGTCGATGAACGAGGAACGCCACATCGACGCCCACCGCGAGTATTTCAGGGACCTGGTCGACGGCGACGGGGACGGGGTCGAGAAGCACGCGGAATTCTACGACGAATATCTGTCGGTGCTGGACCTGTCGGAGGAACTCTATCTGCAGACCATCGACATCGTCTTCCAGCAGCACCTGCTGCCTCGCGGCCTGCTGGAGCATCGCGGGCGCAAGGTCGATCTGAGCAAGGTCACGGACATCGGTCTGATGACGGTCGAGGGGGCCAGGGACGACATCTCGGGCGTCGGCCAGACCCAGGCCGCCCACGGCCTGTGCACCAGCCTGACCGACGACCGCCGCGTGCTGTATGTTCAGCCCGAAGTCGGCCACTACGGCGTCTTCAACGGTCGCCGCTTCCGCGACGACATCTATCCGCGAGTCCGCGACTTCATCGCGACCAATGAGGCGCTGACCCTTGGCGATCTGGGACAAATACCGGAACGGACAGCGGCTGCCGCCTGACGGCCCGGACGGTCTGGGTGTCCCGGCCCGGCTGTCGGTCAATTCGAGGGCCCGCCGCCTGTCGATCCGCATCGATACCCGGGTCGGAGAGGCGGTCCTCATTGCCCCGTCCGAGCGCAAACTGTCGGACGTCGTCGCCTTCGCCCGCTCCAGGACGGCCTGGATGCGCGAGCGGCTGGCCGAGCGCCCGCGGGGCGCGCCGCTGGAGCCGGGGACCGTCATCGACCTGTTCGGCAAGCCGACGCGAATGATGGCGACCGGCGGTGCCGGAGCGGCCCGCCTGACCGAAGACGCGGACGGCCCGCTGATCGTCTCGGGCGGCGAGGGCGAGGCCTATGCCCGACGGGTCGAAAACCTGTTCAAGCGCATGGCGCGGGACACGCTCCAGGCCCGCACCGACGTCCATCTCAGCGCCCTCGGCCAGCGTCCCGTAAAGATGTCCATCGCCGATCCCAAATCGCGCTGGGGCTCGTGCAGCCCGCACAATCGCTCGATCCGCTATAGCTGGCGCGTGATCATGGCCCCGCCCGCGGTCATCGACTATCTCGCCGCCCATGAGGTGGCGCATCTGGTCCACGCCGACCATAGTCCGTCCTATTGGGCCGTGGTGCAGGGTCTGATCGGCGATCACCGGCCCCACCGCAAATGGTTGCGCGAGCACGGCCCGGCGCTGCATGCGGTGGGCCGCTGAGCGGCCGCATCCCGGGGATGTCGCGAATGTGGTGAAAGTCGCAGGTATAGCGGCTGACTTGTCCTGTTTGTCACGGCCCGATCGTATCGGTCCGCGTCAGAAGAACAGCGGCTCAGCCTTCTTCTCCGGGGGCGGAGACGGTTCCGGCCGCTGGTCCGGCGGATCGCGTCGGGGCTGGGGTGCGGTGGGGCGGACCACCGGCTGCGACGGCTCGTCGCGGCGGGGCGCGGGTTCGCGCGGATTGGGCTCCAGCAGCGAATCATCCAGCGGGTCACCTCCGCGATCGCCCGGCGGATTGTCTCCGAACAGATCGCCGATCTCGCCGATCAGGCTTTCGACCGGGCTGGGCGGTTCCCAGCCCTCGGGCATGGCCGGGCCGTCGGGGATGGCGGGGGCGTTCAGGCGCGGCAGGGCCGCCTCCATGAAGCCGCGCCAGATCGCCGCCGGCGAGGAGCCGCCGGTGACGCCGCGCATCGGGGTGTTGTCGTCCTTGCCGACCCAGACCGCCGTCACGAAGCCGCCGGTGTAGCCGACGAACCAGGCGTCCTTGTAGTCCGAGGTGGTGCCGGTCTTGCCCGCGATGTCACGCCCGGCGATGGCGGCCGACCGTCCGGTGCCGGACGTGATCACGCCGCGCAGCATCTGGTTCTGATAATAGAGGTAGGGGTTGGAAACGGCCTGGATAGGCCCGTCGGACCGCGACGCCCGCTGATAGATGACCCGCCCCTGCGGGGAGCGGATCCGGCTGATGCCATAGGCCCGGACGCGCTTTCCACCGTTGGCGAAGGCGTCATAGGCCTGGGCCATTTCCAGCGGCGAGACCTCGACGGCACCGAGGGCCATGGCCGGCTCGAGGCCGATCCGCGTGGAGATGCCCAGCCGGCGGGCGGTGCGCGCCACGTTGTCGCGACCGATCTGGTCGGCCATTCCGGCGGCGACGGTGTTGGTTGACTGGGCCACGGCCTGGGCCATGGTCATTTCACCGGCGAACGAGCCCGAATAGTTGCGCGGCGACCAGTTGCCGATGCGGATCGGCGCGTCATTGACCCGGGTCGCGGGCGTATAGCCACTCTCCAGCGCCGTCAGATAGACGAACGGTTTGAAGGCAGAGCCGGCCTGGCGGCGCGCGTCGGTGGCGCGGTTGAACTGGCTGTCGGCATAGGAAGCCCCGCCGATCATGGCGCGGACGCGGCCGTCGCCATCCAGCGCCACGAGTGCGGCCTGCTGCACGCCCTTGGAGCGGTCCCGGTCCAGGATGCGGCGTACCGAGCGCTCGGCCTGGGTCTGCAGGGTGAGGTCCAGGGTGGTCTCGACGATCATGTCCTCGGTCGGCTCGCCGACCAGTTCGCGGATCTGCTTGTCCAGCCAGTCGATGAAATACTGGGCGTGCTGGGTCGCCAGGGTGCGGGAGACCCGCACCGGCGAGGCGGCGGCCTGCGCCCGTTGTTCCGGCGTGATGACGCCCGCGTCGACCATTTCATTGAGCACCACGGTGGCGCGCACGCCGGCCCGCTCGCTCTCGGACACCGGCGAATAGCGCGACGGGGCCTTCAGCAGGCCGGCCAGCAGCGCGGCCTCGCCGACGGTCAGCTGTTTGGCGCTTTTGTCGAAATAGCGCTGCGACGCCGCCTCGATGCCGTAGGCACCGGCGCCGAAATAGACGCGGTTAAGATACAGGGCGAGGATTTCCTTCTTGGAGAATTTCATCTCCAGCCAGACGGCCAACATCAGCTCCTGGACCTTGCGCTTGATGTTCTGGTCGGGGCTGAGGAACAGGTTCTTGGCCAGTTGCTGGGTCAGCGTCGAGCCGCCCTGCACCACCCGTCCGGCCTTCATATTGGCCACCACCGCGCGGCTCATGCCGATCGGGTCGAAACCGGGGTGGTGGTAGAAGCGCCGGTCCTCGATGGCGATGAAGGCCGCCGGTACATAGTCCGGAAGGGCATCGAGGTCGGCCGGCGGGGCCTGCTGCGTCCCGCGGATCGCGATCAGGGCACCGTTGCGGTCCAGATAGGTGATCGAGGGCTGGCGGTCGATATTGTACAGAGTCGAGGTGTCTGGCAGGTCGCGGGCGAACACGGCGAAGAAGACCACCATGAAGATGGCACCCCAGACGGCCAGGACGGCCGCCCAGTAGCCAAGGCGGTGCCAGCCGGTACGCGCGGGCTTCGCGCCCCCGCCACCGCCGCCGCGTCCGAAACCTGACCCGGAACCCGCCATCAAACCCTCACAACGCCTTGACCGGTCTTAGCCGGTCGGGCCGCTCACGGAAACGCCCGCGCGCGCTTCACGAGACTGTGAAGGCCGTTTCCGCCGAAACCATGACGGTGAAAGCGTCTATTCCAGAAATGCGTTCACCTCGGCGGTGAATTGCGCGGGCTGGTCCAGCATGATGAAGTGGGCGCTGTCGTCGATCCGCTTCAGCGTCACGCCCGGCAAGGTGGCGAACGACATCCGGTAAATCCCGTCGGTCATTTCGGGCGTCATGCCGGGGAAGTTGAACACCACATACAACACCTCGGTGGGGGCGGTGATGCGCGCCAGCTCAGGCCGCAGGTCGGTCAGGATCAGCTCGCGATAGGCTGAGGCAGAGACCCTGCGGTCGCTGGTCGCGGCGTCCTCAAGCGGACCCGCGCGCAAGGCCTCGGTGTTGATCATACCCGTGACAGTGGCCGCAGCCTGCGCCTGATACTCTGCGTCGGGACTGGACATCATGCCGGCGTAAATCTGCTCGGCGATGGGCGCGACGCTCGCGGCCGTCGGGTTCGTACCCGGCGTGCCGAACATCGCTCCGATGAAGGGCATCATGTCGACCACCATCAGCTTGCCGACCAGATCGGGATTCCGGGCCGCCAGCATCAGGCCGATGGTCCCGCCCATGGAATGACCGATGACGGCCGGCTTGTTCAGGCCCTGCTGGCGGATGTAGCGCGCCAGATCCGCCGCGACCGAGGCGGCGACGCGCCCCTGGGCGTTGTCCTTTGCGGGCGCGCCGGCGAAACCCTGAACGTGGATGCGGTGAATCCGGTAACGGTCCTTCAGTTCGTCCGTCAGGCCGTCCCAGACTTCCGGCGAGGAACTCAGCCCCGGGATCAGGATGACGTCGCCGATCGGATGCTCGGGGCCGTCGATGCGAACGTGGAACCGGCCAGATTCGAAATCGGCGTGCTGGTGGCTGTGGTCGGGTAACGCTGCGGATTGGGCGGTAGCGGGCGCGTGACCTCCCGGATGATGCGTGCTGTGGTCCTGCGCCAACGCCGGCATGGTGGCCAGCGAGAGGATGGCTGCCAGGGCGGCGGCTGCGGTCATGGTCTTCATGGTCATATCCCCGGTCGACGGGCCGTGCGCCCGCGTCTGTCTCTTGGTCGCAACACAGGGCGTGATCGAATGCAGGCGGTCAAGACTTCACTGCGCGGGCCCGCTAGGCTGGCGGGATGAGTCTCGCCGCCAGCGCCCCGCCCGCACCGTTCAATTCGCCTGACGCCCGCGCCCCGGCGGCGGCATTCGGCAAGGGTTTCGTGCTGGACGCCTGGTATTTCGCGGCCCTGTCGCGTGATGTCGGGCCGGCCTCGCTCAAGCGCCACGAATTGCTGGGCGAGCCCGTGCTGATCGGGCGAACCCGGGCGGGGCAGGTCTATGCCTTGCGCGACATCTGTCCGCACCGGGCCGCGCCCCTGTCCGCCGGCCGCTTGGTCGAAAAGGCGGGCGAGGGCGAAACCATCGAGTGCTGCTACCACTGCTGGCGCTTTCGGCCGGACGGGGTTTGCGCCGCCATCCCCTCGCTGGTCGAGGACCAGAGCTATGAGACCGCACGCATCCGGGTGCGGTCCTATCCGGTGCGCGAAAGCCAGGGCATGGTGTTTGTCTGGCTGGCGGCCGACCCCCGCGCCCTCGGCGAGCCGGACCACGCGCCACCGCAATTCCCCGGGGTCGTCGGCGGCGAGGCCAAGCTGGTCGAATGGATGGATTTCGAAGCCCATATCGACCACGCCGTCGTCGGCCTGATGGACCCCGCCCACGGGCCCTTTGTGCATCAGCAGTGGTGGTGGCGGTCCAAGCATTCGATGCACGAAAAGGCCAAGGCCTTTGAGCCGCGCGAACAGGGCTTCGCCATGGTGCGCCACGCGCCGTCCTCGAACAGCCGGGCCTACAAGATTCTCGGTGGAGCGCCCGCGACCGAGATCACCTTCCGCCTGCCCGGCTATCGCTGGGAGCACGTCCAGGTCGGCGAAAAACAGGTGCTGGCCCTGACCTGCCTGACGCCGCGCACGGAGACCCGGACGACGATCACCCAGATCTTCTGGTCCG
>JBBQTX010000049.1:0-10395 GCA_038234475.1 Caulobacterales bacterium
GGTCACGACATAGTTCTGATCGACCACGATAGCGGTGGCGTATCCGCCCTGGGTGATCTTCTGGCCGACGGCGGCGCCTTTGGGATCGGGCGAGCCATAGGTCTGGGTCATGCCGGGGACGCAGTACTGCTCCTCGCCCTCGCGGCACGGTTGGCACTGCCGGCAGCTGTCGACCATACAGCCGACGCCGACCCGGTCACCGACCTTGAAGCGCGCGACATTGCCGCCGACCGCGGTCACCACACCCGCGATCTCGTGGCCGGGCACGATCGGATAGGTCGTATTGCCCAGATCGTTCTTCACGATGTGCAGGTCCGAGTGGCAGACCCCCGCGAATTTGATCTCGATGGCCACATCGTCCGGACCCGGATCGCGCCGGTCGAAGCTGAAGGGCGACAGCGGGGCGGTGCTGGAGGTGGCGGCGAAGGCGCTGGTGGCGATAGGCATGGGCGGGCTCCTTGAAAGGCCGTGTTCAACTGAGCCCGCTGGCGACCGGATTCAACCGGCTCAGCCCAGTTTTTTGATCAGCGCCTGTGCCGCCGCCGGGTTCCTCATCTTGGCTCCGGCAATGAAATACGCAAACACCTCTCCACGGTTCGCCCAGCCCCGGGTCTGGGTCGCTACCGCGTCCAGATCTGCCGGGGTCATGCCGGTCGGCTCGTCCTCGCGGCTCGACATCAGCCGAGCGTAAGTAAAGTCGGCGGTCGGCTGGTCGATGCGTGGCCACTCAGGGGCCTCGTCATCGATCGCATACACGATGGCTACGCCGTATTTGGCCGCCAGATCATAAAACTGCGGCGTGTCGAATGTCAGGTTCCGCACCTCGACCGCATGCCGCAGCTGCACCCCGTCCTGCTCCCTGGGCAACAGTCTCAGACAACCCTCGAAATCGACCGGATCGAATTTCTTGGTGGCCATGAACTGCCAGTTGATCGGCCCCAGCTTGTCGCCCAGCGCCGTCAGCCCCTGATCGAGGAACCGGCCCATCGACTCACCCATGTCCGACAGGATCTTGCGGTTGGTGCAGTAGCGGCTGGCCTTGACCGCGAAGACGAAACCGTCGGGCGTCTCGTCACGCCACTTCATCCAGCTGTCGGGCTTGAAGGTCGAATAATAGGTGCCGTTGATCTCGATGCTGGTCAGTTTGCGGGACGCGTATTCCAGCTCGCGCTTATGCGTCAGGTCCGCGGGATAGAAGACCCCGCGCCACGGCTCATAGGTCCAGCCGCCGATGCCGATGTGGGTGGGGTGGGTCATGTGTCGCTCGTATTCGGATGATCGCCCGGCGGGTCGTCCAACCAGTCTTCGTGACCGTGGCGGACGCGCAGGACCAGGACCCCCGCTTCGTCGACCGCGTAGAGGATGACGTGGGATCGGCAGGGCCGGGCACGTACAGCCGATGCGGAGCCGTAGCGCAGCCGGTTCGACAGCGGATAGTCCGCAATCATCCGGAAGGCTGAACGAAGACCCGCCGCATAGGCGTCGGCCTGTCTGCTGCCGAACAGGCCTTCGCCCTGAAGGTAGATGGCCCTGATATCCTGTCGGGCCGCATTGGCGAACCGCAGCTTCACGGACCGTCAGGCCGCGCGCACGGCGGCCTTCGCGACGACTTCCGCCCGGGCCTCGGCGATGATTTCATCAAACGAAAGTTCGCTGATGCCTGATTCATAGGCCTCGGCGATCAAGGCATTCCAGTGCGCGATCTTCTCCGTCTTGATCTGCTCGCGGCGGATCAGGTCGCGGACATAGTCACTGGAGTTGGCGTATTTGCCGTCGCCCGTCTGGGCCTCGACCCAGGCCTTCATCGGATCGGGCAGGGAGATGTTCATCGTCGCCATGGGGGCCTCCTTCACAGCCGAAGGAGACCTTGTTGGCAAACCTTGTCAAGGTTTCAGTAGGCGAAATCCCGGTACATCCGCGTCACATCCCCCTGCCACTCGCCGTGGTACAGGGCCAGCAACCGGTCGGCCGGGGTGATGCCGCTGTCGGCGATGTCTTCCAGCTCTGACAGATAGCCGCGCTCGTCGACCATGCCGCCGCTGAAGCGGGCCCGGTTCTTGAGGCCCTGTTTGGCGATGGCGACCATGTCGACGGCCACGTCGCGCACCGACCGGCCGGCGACCTCGGCCTTCAGGCCCAGCCGGGTCACGTCGCGGCGCAGGCGTTCGTGTTCGGCGATGTCCCAGTCCTTGACCAGGTCCCAGGCCGCGGCCAGCGACGGCGCGTCATAGAAAATGCCGGCCCACAGGGCCTGGAGCGCGCAAATGCGGCTCCACGGGCCGCCGTCGGCGCCGCGCATCTCCAGATAGGATTTCAGCCGCACCTCGGGAAACAGCGTCGTCAGATGATCAGCCCAGTCCTTCTTCGTCGCCCGCTCGCCGGGCAGGGCCGGCAGGCCGTCGGTCATGAAGCCGCGGAACGACTGACCTGACAGGTCGACATAGGTGTCGCCGCGCTTGGCGAAATACATCGGCACGTCCAGCGCATAGTCGGCGTAGGTCTCGTAGCCGAAGCCGTCCTGGAAGACGAAATCGAGCATGCCGGTGCGGTCGGGATCGGTGTCGGTCCAGACATTGGCGCGGGCGCTGAGGAAGCCGTTCGGCTTTCCCTCCGTGAACGGACTACAGGCGAACAGGGCTGTGGCGATTGGCTGCAACGCCAGCGAGGTGCGGAATTTGGCGACCATGTCGGCCTCGCTGTCGAAGTCGAGATTGGCCTGGATGGTGCAGGTGCGCAGCATCATGTCGAGGCCGAGACTGCCCTTCTTGGGCATGTAGTTGCGCATGATGACATAGCGGCCCTTGGGCATGACCGGCACGTCCTCGCGCCGCCACATCGGATCGAACCCGGCCCCGAGGAAGCCGAGGTTCAGCTGGTCGGCGACCTGTTTGACCTCCATCAGATGCTGGCCGGTCTCGTTGCAGATGTCGTGCACGTCCTTCAGAGGCGCGCCCGACAGTTCGAACTGGCCCCCGGGCTCGAGACTGATCGAGGCGGTGAAACCCTCTGCGTTCCTGCGCTCGAGGGCGATGACATGGCCGGCCTCCTCGACCGGGCTCCAGCCGAACCGCTGCAGACCGGTCAGCATGGCCAGGATGCCGCCGTCGCCCTCATAGGCGGGGCGGCGCAGGGTCGAGCGATCGAAGCCGAATTTCTCGTGCTCGGCGCCGATGCGCCAGTCGGCCTTGGGCTTGGCCCCCTTCGACATGGCACCGATCAGGTCTTCGCGGGAGAGCGGCGCGGCGTCGGTCATGCATTCAGCCCTGTTGTCGCGGCTAGATGGGAGAGAAACCCCGTCGGCTCAAGGGGCTTGTCGGCGCCCGAACGCTCCGCGCGGTGCATCCCGGCCCGAGGACTACCGTTCCCAGTCGCCGACGGCCGCCTGCCACAGGGTCAGGGCGGCGATGGCGGCGGTGTCGGCGCGCAGGATCCGGGGGCCCAGCGAAACGGCGGTGGTGAACGGCAGGGCGCGAAGACGCTCTCGCTCCTCCGGCGAGAAGCCGCCTTCCGGGCCGATCAGTATGGCCCACGGACCCGCTCCCGCCGCCTGCAAGGCGGCCGTCGCCGGCGCGCCGCCCGTCTCGTCGCAGAACATCAGCCGACGGGCGGGGTCCCAACCGTCCAGAACCGCGTCCAGCCTCGCCGGCTCGTCGACCGGCGGCACGTCGATCCGCCCGGTCTGTTCGGCCGCCTCAATAACGATGGCATCCAGTCGGTCGAGCCGCACATGCTGGGTCTGGGTGCGCTGGGTGACCACCAGCCGGACCCGGCCGACGCCCAGTTCGGTCGCCTTTTCGACGGCGAATTCCAGCGCGCTCTTCTTCACCACGGCCAGCAGCAGTTGCAGGTCGGGTGCGGTGCCCTGCGCCCGCACCCGCTCCCGCGCCCGCAGGACCACGCCCTTCTTCAGGATTTCGGTCAGGGTGCAGCGCCACTCCCCGTCGCGGCCGTTGAACACCAGCAGGTCGTCGCCGAGCTTGAGCCGCATCACCTGGGTCAGGTAGCGCGACTGGTCGAGGCTGGCGGCGACGGTGAGATCGGCGGCGAGGTCGGTGGCGACATGGAGACGGATCATGGCCCCACCCTTAACGCGCCACGCCTCGGCCCGTCATCCCCGGGGCGGGAAGCGTCAGGCCGACCGCTGCTTCAGCGGGGCCGTGCCGTCGGCGAGCGACTCGTTCAGATAGACCTCGGCTTCCTGGGCCGGCAGAGCCTGGGCGTAGCCGAAGCCCTGGCCGTAATGGCATTGCGCGTCCAGCAGCAGACTGGCCAGGCCGGCGTTCTCGACGCCCTCGGCCACGACTTCCAGCGCCAGATCGCGGCCCAGATTGACCACCGATTTGACGATCTTGGCCGAGCCCTCGTCCTTGTCCATGGTCAGAACGAAATAGCGGTCGATCTTGAGCGTATCGAACGGCAGGCGGGCCAGCCAGGTCAGCGACGAGAAGCCGGTACCGAAATCGTCCAGCGCCAGCGAGGCACCGGCGTCGCGCAGCCGGGTCAGGGTGTCGGCGGCGCGGCTGGTGTCGCGCATGATGTCACCCTCGGTGACTTCCAGCTTCAACGCCCCGCGCGGCAGTCCGGCCTCGGCGATGATGCGGGCCACGTCCTCGACCAGATTGGCCCGCTCGATCTCGCCGACCGACAGGTTGACGCTGCAGAACAGCTTGCCCGCCGAAGGATGACGCTTCAGCCACTCGGCGAGCTGGCGCGCCGACTGGGTCATCATCAGCAGGCCGAGGTCGTTCATCAGGCCCATTTCGTCGGCCAGACCGAGGAATTCGTCCGGCGGCACCAGACCCCGCTTGGGGTGACGCCAGCGGGCCAGCGCCTCGAAGCCGGCGACCGCGCCGGTCAGCAGATTGACGATCGGCTGGTAGAAGGGCTCGATCTCGCCGCGCAGGAAGGCGTTGCGCAGGTCCGCTTCCAGCGCCAGCCGCGACAGGCTGTCGCTTTCCAGCGCCCGGCCGTAGGCGGCGACCCCGCCGCGTCCGGCGGTCTTGGCCTGTTCGACCGCCAGTTCGACCCGGCGCAGCAGTTCGGCGGCGTCGGGCGCGTCGGGCCCGCCCTCGGCCAGGGCCGAGCCGATCGAGACGGTCGGATAGATGTCGAAGCCGGCGACCCGCAGCGGCTGTTCCAGCGCCTCGCGCACCCGCTCGGCCACATGGCCGGTCCCGCGGGGTGCGAGCACGGCGAACTCGTCCTCGCCGATTCGCGCGGCGTTGGCGTCATGGGCGAAGGCGGCGTTCAGGCGCGACCCCAGGGCTGCCAGGACCAGATCGGTGCGCTCGTGTCCGAGGGCCTCGTTCAGTCGTCTGAGCCGGTCGACGTCGGCCACCACCAGCTCATAGTCGCCGGGCTGGACCAGGGCCTCGCCGGCGCGGATCAGGAAGGTCCGTCGGTCCAGCAGGCCCGTCAGATGGTCACGGTCGGAGGCGGCGAATTTGGTCTCGAGCGCCACCACGCCTGCTGCGCGCAAGCCGTATTCCAGCCAGTCGCCGCGCCAGATGCAGGTTTCGGCACCGCGAATGCGCAGGCGAATGGCGACCTCGGTCCCCTCCTCCTGCGGCTTCAGGATCCGTTCGGCCAGCGACCGGTCCTGCGGGATGGCCACGGCGGTGAAGGCGGCTCCTGAACATTCCGGCGCCAAGGGCCCAAGGCCCAGTGCCCGCGTCGCGCCGGTGAACCGCATCTGGTCGTCGGACGGCGTCCAGATCCACAGCGCGGTATCGGCGGCGGCCAGCGCCTCGATGGCCGTCGTCGCGTCCCATGCCAGACTTCTGGAGCGAGTGTTCAAACGCAGACGGGTCCCGACAGGACGGCCCCGAGGATCACCCAAGGTCAGCCGACGCGCCCGGCACCGTCATTCACGACGCCGAACAGAAGATGATCTGCCCATCCGCCGTTAATTTTGAGATAAGCCCGCGCCTGTCCTTCCAGCACGAAGCCCGACTTCTCGAGCACGCGCCGGGACGCGATATTGTTCGGAACACAGGCCGCTTCGACCCGGTGCAGGTTCAATTCCTCGAAAGCATGGCCGACCAGCGCCCCGACCGCCGCTGAACCGAGGCCGCGCCCGGCGAACGGCTGACCGATCCAGTAGCCCAGCGTTCCGGTCTCGGCCACGCCACGCCGCACGTTGGACAGGGTGATGGCCCCGACCAGCGTCTGGTCGATATCGGCGAAGATGAAGAAGGGCCAGGCGTGCCCGGCCTCCATCTCGCGGGAATAGATGGTCAGACGGCGTTTGAAGGCGGCCCGGGTCAGGTCGTCCTCGGGCCAGCTGGGCTCCCACGGCTGGAGATAGGCGTGGCTGATCTGGCGCAGACCGGCCCAGGCCTCGTGGTCCGAGGCGCGGGGGGAGCGGAGCGTGACACCCGGGCCCTTCACGACCGGTCCGGTCGCCTCATTGATCCAGTCCAGCAGGGCCATGGGACTCTAGATAGCGATCCGCCGGTCAGCCGAAAAGGGCCGTCCTGAACGCCGCGCCCGCCGGCGCTGCGGTCTTCGGTCCCAGCACAGCGGTCGCGCACAGGCCGGCGGAAAGGGACATCGCCGCCGCTGCGCGCACGTCCTCGGCCGTCCGGGCCAGGGTCCGGTCGGCCATGGTCTGCGACGGGATCGTCGCGCCGAAGATCAGCACCTGGGCCGCCGCGCGTCCGGCCCGCGCCGCCGGGCTCTCGTCCGACATCCACAGGCCGGCGTTCATCACCGCCTTGGCGCGCGACAGTTCGGCATCGGTGGGCCCGACTTCGGCCAGCGCCTTCAGCTCCGCAGCGCAGACCTGAGCCAGTTCGACGGCGCGGTCGGCCGACGCTCCGGCAAAGATGCCAAGGATGCCGGCGTCCTCATAGGGCTCGTGATAGGCGTCGATGGCATAGGCCAGACCCCGCTCCTCGCGCGCGGCCTGGAACAGGCGCGAAGCCATGCCGCCGCCGAGGATTTCGGTCATCAGCCTCGCCGCCGCATAGGCCGGATCGGTGGCGGCCGGGGCCGGTAGCTGGAACACGATATTGGCCTGTTCGATGCGCCGGGTCAGCGCCGCGTCGCCGCCGGTGAAGCGCGGCGTGTCCGGTGCCTCGGTCGGTGTCGCCGGCTCCGAGCCGAACCAGCGTTCGGACAGGGCCAGAAGTTCGGTCTCGTCCACCGCGCCCGACACCGCCACCACCATTCGGTCAGGCGAATACAGACGGGCGCGCCACGCCCCGATGGAGGCCCGGTCGATCGGCTTCAGGCTCTTGACCGAGCCGAGGATCGGCCGCCCCAGCGGCTGGCCCGCGAACGCCTTCGTCTGGGCCATCTCGAACACATGGTCGTCGGGGGTGTCGAAAGCCTCGGCGATTTCCTGGGCCACGACATCCTTCTCGCGCTCGATGTCGCCGGCGTCGAGCGTGGGCCGGAACACCAGGTCCGAGACCACCTGCCGGGCCAGCGGCAGGGAGCCGTCCAGCGCCCGGACCTCGAAACTGGTGCGCTCATAGCCGGTGGCGGCGTTCAGCGACCCGCCCTCGGCCTCGATCCGCTCGACGATCTCGCGCGCGCCCATGTCGCCGGCACCCTTGAACACCAGATGTTCGAGGCAGTGGGACCAGCCCGAGGTGGCCTCCGTCTCCCATTTCGCCCCGCCGCGCACGGCCACGGTCAGGGCGAGGGTCCGCAGGCCCGGCATGGGATCGCAGACCACGCGGACGCCGTTGGACAGGGTGTGGACGGAGGCGGTCAGGAGTCTTCTTCTTTCCCTGTCGCCTCGCTCGCGGAGCGAGGCTGCTTGAGGGACAGCCTTCGGCGGAGCAGGACAATGCAAAATGCCACCAGCGCCAGCGCCAGTCCGAACCATGTCAGCGCATAGCCAAGGTGGTCGTTGGAAAAAGCGGCGGGGGGCGCGGAAGGCTGAAGCGCCGGCCATTCCGGATTGGAGGAGGTCAGGGCGAACAGGGTGTTGGGGTTGACGGTCGCAGCGCCGAGGGCCTGGGCGATGGCGGGGTTGTCCCGGGCGAAGAACCGGCCCTTGTCGACCGGAAGAGCCATGGGGCCCGGCGCCGGTGTCTGGCGTAGTTCGGCGATGACCCGCATCGGTAAGGCGGTCTCTGAGACCGGTGGTCGGGCCGATATCTCCCCGGCGACGAAGCCGCGGTCGATCAGAAAGACCTCGGGCGAACCCAAGGGACGGCAGACCGACAGCAGCCGCAAGCCGGACACCCCGTCATGGATGGTCTGCAGTTCCACATAGGGCGCGGTTGAAAGTCCGGGGCAGTCGATCGCCACCTTGCGGAACGCGGGGTCGGGCGCGGCCAGAACCTCGGCCAGCGGTGCCGGCCCGAAGGCGGCGGCGGCCTCCGACTGCCGGATCAGGCCATCCTTCCACTGCAGGCGTTGCACCTGCCAGACGCCCAGCCCGCACAGCAGCACGAAGGCGAGAACGGCCACAAGGGTGAGGCCGAACGGAAACCGTACACGCGCGGCCTCAGTCGTCATGGCCCGCCTGTCCGGCCTTGTTGCGCATCTGCAGGGCAATCATCACGCCCTTGCCCGGTCGCATCAGCCCGAGAGACAGGGCCAGCACCAGTGGCAGGGCCACGATCAGCATGGCCCATATCGGCGGATTGTACGCGACCTGTACGAACAGGGCCCCGAACACCACGGTCCCGCCGGCGATCTGCATGATAAAGATGGCCGCTCCGTCGCCGGTGTTCAGCCGGGTGAAGTCGAAGTCGCAGACGGCGCAGCGCTCGACCACCTTCAGAAACCCCGCGAACAGTCGCCCCCTGCCACAGTTCGGACAGCGGCAGAGCAGGCCGGCGCGGACCGCGTCCGTCACCCGTAGGTGACGTAGACGAAGGCGAACAGGAACAGCCAGACCACGTCCACGAAATGCCAGTACCAGGCGGCCGCCTCGAAGCCGAAATGCTTCTGCGGCGACATCTGCCCGGCCATCAGGCGCAGCAGGCAGACCAGCAGGAAGATGGTGCCGAGCAGGACGTGGAAGCCGTGGAAGCCCGTCGCCATGAAGAAGATCGAGCCGTAGAGCCCCGAATTCACCGCCTCTTCGTTGAAGAACAGGTCTTCATGGAGAATATGATAGTATTCATAGACTTGTACGGCGGTGAAAAGCACGCCCAGGACTACGGTGATGGCGAGGCCGAGCTTGGCCGCCTTACGGTCGCCGGTCTGCAGGGCGTGGTGAGCCCAGGTCACGGTCGTGCCTGACAACAGCAGGATCACGGTATTCAGCAGCGGCAGATGCCAGGCGTCGAGGGTCTCGATACCCTTGGGCGGCCATGTCGACCAGGCGGCGGCGGTGTCGATCCAGGCGCCGACTTCGGGAATGTGGGCGCGCGCCTCGTTGAACACGGCCATCTCGAAGAAAATCCAGAAGAAGGCGGCGAAGAACATCACCTCGGAAGCGATGAACATGATCATGCCGTAGCGCAGACCGATCGACACCACGGGGGTGTGGTCGCCGGCCTTGCTTTCCTTGATCACGTTGGCCCACCAGCCGAACATAGACAGCAGCAAGCCGGCGAGGCCCGCGAAGAACAGGGCCTTGTCACCCTTGGCCAGCAGGGCGCTGGCGACCGACATGGCGGCGTCAGGATCGACCGTCACGAGGCCCTTCATCCACACCACGGCACCGACCATCATGATCACGACGGCGATCGAGGAAACCAGCGGCCAGGGGCTGGGATTCACCAAGTGATAGTCGTGATGAGGAGTGGCGTGGGCGTCGGCCATCGGGGTCTCTTGAAGGCAGTCTCGAAAGGTGTGGAAGTGATATATCGTCGGCTATCCGGCCGCGCCAGTGGTCGCGTCCGCGATCGCCGCCTGTTCCCGGTCCCGGGTCGGATAGAAGGTGTAGCTGAGGGTGATCTCGCGCACGCCGCGGGCCTCGCGGTCGGTCGCCATTTCGGGCGCGACGAAATACTGGACCGGGAATTTCATCGTCTCGCCGGGCTGGATCGTCTGCCCCTCGAAACAGAAGCACTGCAGCTTCTGGAAATAGGGCCCGGCCCGTTCCGGCACGACATTGTAGGAGGCCGTGGCGGCGATCGGCCGGTCACTGGTGTTGGTCACATCGAAGAAGGCCATGCCGGTCTCGCCGATGCGAACCCGCTGGGTCACCTGTTCGGCGCGAAAGGTCATCGGCAGGCCGCGCACATTGGTGTCGAACCGGATCTGCACGGTCTGGTCCAGTTGCACATCCGGTGCCTTGTCGGCGCGGCGGACGGTGCCGTCGAAGCCGGTGACCTGGCAGAACAACCGGTACAGCGGCACGGCAGCGAAGGCGGCCCCGGTCATGAACATGACGCCGAAGACGCAGGCGATGGCGGCGACGGCGTTGGCAGTGGGCTTCTTCATTGGGCGTAGCCGACAGGCTGGCCGGCGGCGATGGCATCC
>JBBQTX010000050.1:0-10329 GCA_038234475.1 Caulobacterales bacterium
ACGGGCGCTCCACGAGCATCGATTTTATCGAGGGGCGTGTTCCGGGCGCAGCCCTCTTCGACCTGGAAGCGGTGTCGGATCAAGAGAGCGACTTGCCGCACATGCTGCCGGCCCCCGCCCATTTCGCGACGCGGATGGGCGATCTGGGGATCGCGGTTGACGACCCGGTCGTCGCCTATGACATCGTCGGCATCCGCGCCTCGGCCCGGGCGTGGTGGATGTTCCGCGCCATGGGCGCCCGCGACGTTCGCGTCCTAGACGGCGGCCTGCCGAAATGGCTGGCTGAAGGGCGCCCGGTCGAGACGGGTCCGGCCGCGCCGCCGACACCCGCGACGTTCGCACCGTCCGCCCGACCGGAGTGGGTCGCCGATCTCGACGCCGTCCGCGCCGTCCTTCAAGCCGGAGGACAGCTGCTGGACGCCCGTGCCGCCGACCGGTTCGCGGGCCGTGCGCCCGAGCCGAGGGCGGGCCTGCGGTCCGGGCATATGCCCGGCGCGCTGAATCTGCCCTTTCCGGGCCTGCTGAACGCCGATGGCACGATGAAACAGGGCGATGCTTTGGCGCAGGCCTTTCGCACGGCCGGGATCGATCTGGACCGCCCCGTCGTCACCACCTGTGGCTCAGGCGTCACCGCCGCTATCCTCAGCCTCGGCCTGGCCGTGCTGGACCGGCCGTCGCGTCTGTATGACGGTAGCTGGGCCGAATGGGGCGGACGGGCGGACACCGAAGTGGTGTCCGACCCGCCCGCCTGAGCCTCAGTTCGGCGGCGCGACCGCCGGCAGAGGCAGGTTGTCCGGCACGACGGCGTCGGTCTCGCCGCGCGACACCACCGTCGCGGCCACGAGATCGCCGGTGACGTTCAGCGTGGTCCGGCACATGTCGAGGAAACGGTCGACGCCCAGGATCAGGCCGATACCCTCGGCCGGCACACCGACCATGGTCAGGATCAGGGCGATCACAGGCAGCGCCCCCCCGGGCACGCCCGCGGTGCCGATGCCACCCAGGATGCAGACCAGCATCACCACCAGCTGTTGCTGGAGGTTCAGGTCGATGCCGAAGAACTGGGCCAGGAAAAGCACGGTCACGCCCTCGAACAGGGCCGTGCCGTTCTGGTTCGCCGTCGCCCCCACGGTCAGCACGAAGCGCGAGATACGGGGCGGCAGCTTCAGTTTTTCTTCTGCGGCGCGGATGGCGACCGGCAGGGTGGCGTTGGACGAGGCGGTCGAGAAGGCCACCACGAAGGGCTCGCGCACACCATTGGCGAACTTCAGCGGGTTCATGCCGCCGAAAATCCAGATCAGCAATGGATAGACGATGAACATGTGGATCGCCATCGCCCCGACGGCGACGGCCGCATAGGCACCCAATTTGACCAGCAGGTCCCAGCCGAACACGGCGGCCAGATTGAACATGAGCGCGGCAATGGCTATCGGGGCCAGTTTGATGACCAGATTGATCAACTTCATCATCACCTCGAACAGGCCTTGCAGGGTCTGTTGAAGCGCGTCGGTGGCCGGCGACCTGGCCATCACCATGCCGATGCCGAAGATCAGGGCGAACACCATGACCGGCAGGATCTGGTTATCTGCGGCCGCCCTGAAGACGTTGGACGGAATCATCTCGAGGAAGAACTGGCCCGCTTCGATACTCTTGGGCGCATTGCCCACGATGGCCGCCGCACCCTCGGCCCCTTGAGCAAGAAGCTGCTGGGCCAGGATGGGGTCGACGCCGACCCCGGGCCGGAAATAGTTGACCATCCCAAGGCCGATGCCAACGGCGATGGACGAGACCAGCACGGTGAAGAGGAGGGTCTTGAATCCGACCCGACCGAGGGACTTCAGGTCCCCCATCTCGGCCACGCCGACCGCCAGAGCCGCAAACAGAAGCGGGAGAACCAGCATAAACAACAGACGAAGGAATATCTGGCCGACCGCCTGGACGATTTCCATGACCCAGGGAAGAACCACGAGATTGTTCAGGTTGACGAACAGTCCGCCGCCCAGCCCGACGGCAAAGCCCAGCAACATCCACATATAGAGCGGCACACCGCCCTTTTTTTTTGTCGTTTCCATTCGTCCCCCCGGCCCCCGGCCGATGTCGTTATCTGATGGGCAGGGCGTAGATCAGACCGCCCGGCGTTGCGTTCCATTGTGCGTTAAGCCCGCGCGCCAGGTCGAGCGCCGAATCCGACCCGACATTGCGGTCGAAGATTTCGCCGTAATTCCCCTCGGCCTTGATGGCCACCCTCGCCCAGTCCCGTCGTAGACCCAGCATGGGGCCGATGTCACCCTCGACGCCCAGCAGGCGGCGAACCTGCGGACTGACCGACCCTTCGGCCAAGTCGTCGACATTGGCGCGGGTAACGCCCAGTTCCTCGGCCAGCACCAGGGCATTCAGGGTCCAGCGCACAACCGAGGTCCAGGCCTCGTCGCCGCGCTTGACCGCCGGCCCCAGCGGTTCCTTGGAGATCACGTCGGGCAGAATGGCGTGCTGTTCCGGGCTTGCCAGCGTGGTGCGCGCCGCCGCCAAGGCCGAGACGTCGGCGGCGAAGACGTCGCAGTCCGACCGGCCATAGGCCGCCCGCGCCGCTTCCTCGTTGGGCATGACTACGGCCTTGTATTCCAGTCCGCGCGAGCGGAACCAGTCGGCCACGTTCAGCTCCGACGTCGAAGCGCGCTGCACACAGATGCGCGCGCCGTTCAGTTCGGAGGCGCTGGCCAGATCCAACGACCGGCGGACCAGGAAGCCCTGACCGTCGTAGTAGTTGACGCCAGCGAACCGGACCCCCTCCTGCGCCTCGCGCGTCAGGGTCCAGGAGGTCGAGCGCCACAGCACGTCGATCCGTCCACTGCGCAGCGCCTCGAACCGCTGGCTGCTGGTCAGGGGCACGAACCGCACCGCGTTCGCGTCGCCCAGCACCGCAGCCGCAAGCGCCCGGCAGAAATCAGCATCGAATCCGCGCCACTCTCCGCGATTGTCGGTGTAGGCGAAGCCGACCAGGCCTTCGTGCACCCCGCAGTTCAGACGACCGCGGCGCTTGATGGCGGCCAGGGTCGGGCTGGCGAAGGCCGCCGCCACGGTCTGGGTCGGCGGACCAGTCTCGGCGGCGACATCGTCGTCCGCTTGGCGCTCGCCACCACCGCATGCGACGAGCAACAGGCCCAGCGCCAGAGCCGCGCCCGCGACTCCCGGCCGCCGAACCGTCCTTCTCCGCATCGCGCGCCTCGCCGAAGCCGTTCACACACCCCCGCCATAGAAGCCTTTGGCGGGCGATCCGCAACCCTGACAAAGGACCCTTTGTGGTTCGGAAACCGGGCTTCGGTGTTTGGCGCGCCCAGCAGGACTCGAACCTGCAACCGTCCGCTTAGAAGGCGGGTGCTCTATCCGGTTGAGCTATGGGCGCCCGGGGCCGGCCCGACTGTCCGTACCTCGCGCCTGAGGTAGCACGCGACGCGAAGCGCGGCAGACGCGTAAGAATCAGTGCGTCCAGGGCTGTTTGCGGAAGGTGGCGAAATTGTCCGCATAGGCCTTGATGATGACCGGCGGATCCTGCGGCTCCTGCAGGCGGAACGGGATGCCGTGACGCTCGGCATAGGCCACGGCCTCGTCCGCCGAATCGAAGGTCAGGCGCACCTGTCCGTTCATGTCGCTGGAACTGGTCCAGCCCATCAGCGGATCGATGGTGCGCGCCGAGGCCGGCTCGAATTCCAGACGCCACTCTCTGGACCGGGCCCGACCGGACTGCATGGCGGTCTTTGACGGGCGATAAATCCGGGCGAACATGGGGCGACGTCTCATCTGACGAAGGCGGGGACGCATTACATACTACGCGCCGACGCCGTGGGCGAGCATATCGAACCCGACAGCGCCAGAAAATTGGTCGGAGTGAGAGGATTCGAACCTCCGACCCTCTGGTCCCAAACCAGATGCGCTACCAGGCTGCGCTACACTCCGAACGAGGCGGCCTCTTGCCACGCGCCGCGTTCAGCCGCAACGCGCCACGAAATTATTCCGCGAAGAAGGGGTGGCTGATCTTGTCACCGGCCTTGGCCCCGATCTCGTCCGCCCGGCCGGCGCGGACCTCCAGCACGCCGCTGGCCGGTCCGTTGGACGGGATAAGCGCGTCGGACTGGGGCGCGACATTCTTCGCGATCGACACGATCCGACCGCGCGGGTCGATGTAGATGATGTCCAGCGGGCTGGGGGTGTTGCGCATCCAGAAACTGCGCTCGGCCAGGTCCGGGAACTGGAACAGCATGCCGCGGTCGTCCGCCAGCGGCTCGCGCTCCATCAGGCCTCGTTGGCGCTCCGTATCGTCGTCGGCGATCTCGACCATGAACCGGTGCTCGCCGCTCGAGGTCGTGAGGGTCAGGGCCTCAAGGGGTTCGCCCCTGGCGTCGCGCGGCGTGCCCGCGCCCGCGCACGAGGCCAGCACGACGGCGCTGACCAGGGCGACCAGAAATCCGGTGAGTTTCGACATCGATCATTCCACCCATGACGGGGCGGATGGATTATCCGCCCGGCTTGATTTCAGCGACCACCAGGCCTTTCGGGCCTTCAGCGAACCGCACCGCGACCGATTCGCCGGGCAGGAGGTCATCCAGGCCACAGCGCCGCAAGGTCTCGACGTGGACGAAGATATCGCCCGGTTGCCCATCGCGCACCACGAATCCGTAGCCCTTGGTCCGATTGAACCATTTGACGACCGCGATCTCCATCGAATCGCCCGGACTCAGGCCCTGGTCGGCCACGTCAGAACTGTGATCGTGCTTCAGGCTTTCATAGCCGCTCCGGCGCGGCGCAACCGCCAGCTCGGGATCGCCTTCTCCAAGGTCGTGCACCTCGGTAACCTGCCAGCCCTTGGGCCTGCGGGCGCATTCGCACTGGATCAGCGCCCCCTCGGCCGCCGTGTCGCGCCCGCTGTCACGCAGGCTGGACACGTGCAACAGCACGTCCTTCATGTCGGTCAGACTCGGGTCGTCCGGCACGATGAAGCCGTATCCCTTGCCGGGATCAAACCATTTTACCCGCCCGGCGATTCGTACCGCCTGAGCCGTCTCAACGCCCTCGTAGTCCGACACAGCCTTCCCCCTGTCCGCTATCGTTGCGGACCGGATTTATTTAACACGGTTCTGTGAAGCTCGGAAAAGCGAAAAACACCGGTTTCAAGGGGAAGACGCACAATTCTCTCCGCCAAGCGCCACAGAGGACGCACATCGGCGGGCAAGTTCTGCCACACGTCACCGCGCCGTCCGATTGTCTGAAATGTCCAGGAGGATGCCCCGCGCTGGCAGTCCCTAGGGGAGTCGAACCCCTCTTTTCAGGTTGAAAACCTGACGTCCTAACCGATAGACGAAGGGACCGCTGCGCGGAGAGCGGGCGATATAGCGGGCGATTCCGGGGCGCGCAAGCGCGAAAGAGGCTGTGGATCGTTTCAGGAAGCCATCCGCGGATCGGCCACATCCTCGACTTCCAACTGCACCCCGCGACGGCCGTTCCAGTCGTCGGCCTTCAGCCGCCCAACCACGCTCAGCCCGCCCTGTCCGGCCAGCAGCGACAGACCGGCGGGCAGGTCGGCGCAACGCCAGGCGATGGCCTTGACCGACGCGCCGTCGACCCCGACCAGCCGGCACCGCACATGGCCGCCATTCATGGCCACGGCGTCGCGCGCCTGAACGTGCTCAAGCGCGAACAGCGGTTCGGGATTGGCCGGACCGAACGGCGCGAGCTGCTCGAACTGCTCAAACAGGGCTCGCGTCGCCGCGCCTGCGTCGATCAGGGCATCGATTTCGACATGGTCGAGCGCGCCGGCGGCGGCCTGCTCGCCCGCCATTCGGTCATTGAGGAAGTCGCGCAGCCGGTCGATGTCGTCGGCCCGCACCGTCAGGCCTGCGGCCATGGCATGCCCGCCGCCGGCCATCAGCACGCCCGTCTCCCAGGCCGCCTGCACCGCCTTGCCCAGGTTCATGCCCGACTGCGACCGCCCCGAGCCCTTGCCTATCCCGTTGACCGCATCGACCCCAATGACGACCACCGGCTTGCGCCAACGTTCGCGCAGACGCCCGGCCACGATGCCGACCACGCCGGGATGCCATTCATCGCCCGCGATCACCACCACCGCCGAGCCGTCGGCGTGGGCGCCCGAGGCCTCGACCATGCGCGTGGCCTGATCCGTCACCAGACGTTCGACCTCGCGCCGGGCGATGTTGAGGGCGTCGAGCTCCTGCGCCAGCGCGGCTGCCTCGGCGGGATCGTCGGTCGACAGCAGGCGCGCGCCGAGGTCCGACTTGCCGATCCGTCCCCCGGCGTTGATGCGCGGCCCGAGGATAAAGCCGGCGTGGTTCGACTTGGCCGGTCCCGGTTCGGCCCCCGCCGCCGCCAGCAGGGCCCGCAAGCCCGGATTGCCCCAGTCAGACATGACCCGCAGGCCGAGGCTGGTCAGGGCCCGGTTGAACCCCGTCAGTGCGGTGACGTCGCAGATCGCCCCCATGGCCGCCAGATCCAGCCACTGGCGGATGTCCGGCTCTTTCACCTCCGCGAACATCCCGCGCCGCCGCGCCTCGCGGTTCAGGGCCGCCAGAAGGACGAAAACCACCCCCGCCGCCGCCAGATTGCCCTGTCCCGAATTGCATCCGGGCCGGTTCGGATTGACCACGGCGGCGCAAACAGGCGGATGCTCGCGCATCATGTGGTGGTCGATGACCACGACCGTCAGCCCGATCGCCGCCGCATGGGCCACGGCCTCATTGGCCGCCGCGCCGCAGTCGACCGTAATGACCAGATCGGCCCCCGCCGCCTTCAGCGTGTCGAACGCCCGGGCGCTGGGGCCGTAGCCCTCGGTGACCCGGTCCGGCACGTAAATCGGCAGGTCCGCGCCCATGGCCCGGAACCAGCGCACCAGCAGCGCCGCGCTGGAGGCGCCGTCCACATCATAGTCGGCGAACACGTGGATCGAAGCATTCGCCCGCAACGCGTCCAGGATCGCCTCGGCCGCCGCGTCCATATCCATGAAGCTGGACGGATCGGGGAACAGGGCTTTCAGCGTCGGTTGCAGGAAGTCCGCGCCCTGATCGGCCCGGACCCCACGCGCCGCCAGTGCCCGCGCCAGCGGCTCGTCCAGTCCCAGCGCCTGCATGTGGCTGCGGATCAGTCCAGCCTCGGCCGGCCTCTGCCGCCAATGACGGCCGGACAGCGAGCGGGACACACCAAGGAACGCAGGGCCGAAGTCCGGGCCCGCGCCCCCATCGGCCATCAGAGGGGCCGGATCGTGCGGATGCGCTGGACCGTCCGTGTCGAGGAGTCCATCACCAGCGTATGGGTCGAGACGAAGCCGTCAGCGACCTTGACCCCGTCCAGCATGGCACCCTTGGTCACGCCAGTGGCGGCGAAGATGGCGTCCTTGGACACCAGTTCATGCAGGTCATATTTGCGGTCGAAATCGGTGACGCCCGTCTTGCGAGCCCGCTCGCGCTCATCGTCGTTGCGGAAGATCAGCCGGCCCTGGAAATGGCCGCCGACGCATTTCAGCGCACTGGCCGCCAACACGCCTTCGGGTGCCCCGCCCGAGCCCAGATACAGGTCAATGCCCGTGTCAGGCTCGGCCGTGTGGATCACCCCGGCCACGTCGCCGTCAGTGATCAGGAGCACCCGGGCCCCGACCTCGCGCAGGGCCGCGATCAGTTCGGCGTGGCGCGGACGGTCCATCACGCAGACGGTGATGTCTTCCGGCCTGACCTTTTTGGCCGAGGCCAGCGAGCGCACATTGTCCTGCGGCTTCATGTCCAGATCGACCGTGCCGGGCGCGAAGCCCGGGCCGATGGCGATCTTGTCCATATAGGTGTCGGGCGCATGCAGCATACCGCCGCCCGGCGACATGGACAGCACCGTCAGGGCGTTGGCCATGGCCTTGGCCGTCAGGGTGGTGCCTTCCAGCGGATCGAGAGCGATGTCGATGGCCGGGCCTTTGCCGGTGCCGACCTTTTCGCCGATGTAGAGCATCGGCGCCTCGTCGCGCTCGCCCTCGCCGATGACGATCTTGCCGTCGATATCCAGAGCGTTCAGCGCGGTACGCATTGCGTCGACCGCCAGCTGGTCGGCCTGCTTCTCGTCGCCCCGCCCGATCTGGGCATAACTGGCGATGGCAGCCAGCTCGGTCACCCGCGCGGCGTCTGCCGCCAGGGTCGAGGCGTAGGGGGCCGTGTCGGCCATGGGCAGTCTCCTGAGACGATGATCCCCGGATTCTGCCGTCCGGAGGAGCGTTGATTGCACTCTAGCGGCGATCGACCGGCGGCGGTGCCCGGCCCCGTTCGCGCGTCCGGCGCAGGAATTCCTCGATCTCGGCCTGGGTTTCCTGCGTCACCGGCGCGACGGTCACGGCGTCCACGCGCGCCTTCACCTCTGCGGCGAACACCTCCGGATCGCCGTCGGTCTGCCAGTCGATGCGCGCGGCCTCGCCGGCCAGCGCCCCGCCCGTGATCCTCAGCGTATTGACCTGTCCGGCGATCTGGATCGGCGAGGGCGGTGCCTCTGGCGACTTCGGAAAGTCCGCCCAGCGGGGGTAGGCCCGGTTCGCATCAACCAGGGTCTGGACCCGCGCCGCCACCGGGGACGACCGGTCCGTCGCCGGATCGAACGAGCCGACGCATCCGCCCAGGACGGCGCTTGAAAGCCCCGTCGCGAAGATCACTGCAATTTTCCGGACCGGCGCGTTCATTTCAGGGGCCGTCTTATGCGATGATCGCCACAGGCGGAAGGGCGCACTCAGTCCCTGCGACCGAAACCGACGACATCCGGAGCCTTCTGAATGGCCAAGCGTCCGACCAAACCACCCGTCTCCCTGGACAGCACCACCGCGCCCCGCGCGCCACGAAAGGCCGGACGCCCGACCTCGGTCAAGCCTCCCCGCCCCCGTGCCGCCAAGCCGGGGCCGGCGGACCCGGCACCCGAGACCGCCAAGCCGGCGGCCAAGCCGACCCCGGAACCGCGCGTCTCGTTCAAGCCCGACGTCCCGCCGCTATCGCCCCCCGCAAACGACCATCCATTCGCCTTCGCCAGTCCCGAACAGGTCCAGATGATGGAGACCCTGTCGCTGAACCTGGCCAAGGCCGCCATGACCGCCCAGACCGCCATCGCCGAGGCCGCCCTGTCCCAGGCCGATCGCCCGACCGCCCTGTCGCCCGATCCGTTCAACGTCGGCCCGGCGATGAACTCCGTCATGACCAGCCTGGCCTCACGGCCCGACAAGCTGTTCGCGGCCCAGGCCGATCTGTTCAACCGCTACATGGACCTGTGGGCCTCGACGACCCGCCGTGCCGCCGGCGGCGACCCGCCCGCCGCCCCCTCGGCAAAGGATCGGGGGGACAATCGCTTCAAGGTTGCCGCCTGGTCGGAAAACCCCGCCTTCGACGTCATGCGCCAGTCCTATCTGGTCACCGCCGACTGGATGAACGGCCTGGTGTCCAGCGTCGAGGACGTCGATCCCCTGACCAAGCGCCGGGCGGAGTTCTTCACCAAATTGCTGACCGACGCCTTCTCCCCCTCAAATTTCCTCGCCTCCAACCCGGTCGCCCTGAAGGCACTGGCCGAGTCGAACGGCGAATCACTGGTCAAGGGGATGCAGAATTTCGCCGCCGACATGGAGCGTGGCGCGGGCAAGCTGAAGATCAGCCAGGCCGACTATGGAAAGTTTGTCGTCGGCGAGAACGTCGCCACCGCCCCGGGACAGGTCGTCTGGCGCGACGAGCTGTTCGAGCTGATCCAGTTCGACGCCGCCACCGACAAGCAGCGCGCCATCCCGCTGCTGATCTTCCCGCCGTGGATCAACAAATTCTACATCCTGGACCTCCAGCCGGAGAACTCGATGATCCGCTGGCTCTCGGCCCAGGGTTTTACGGTGTTCGTCTGTTCCTGGGTCAATCCCGACAAGGACAAGGCCGGCTTCGGCTTCGACGACTATCTCGAAAAGGGCATTTACCGCGCCGTCGAGAAGGCGCTGGAGCAGTCGAAGTCCAGACACATCAACACCGTCGGCTACTGCATCGGCGGGACATTGATGGGCGCGGCCCTGGCCCACATGGCGGCCAGAAAGGACGACCGCGTCAGCGCCACCACCTTTTTCGCCGCCCAGCACGACTTCGCCGAGGCCGGCGACCTGCTGCTGTTCACCGACGAGCACTGGCTGGGCGAGATCGAGCAGCAGATGGACGCCGCCGGGGGCATCCTGCCCGGCGCGGCCATGGCCGAGACGTTCAACGCCCTGCGCGCCAACGACCTGATCTGGTCGTTCTTCGTGTCCAACTATCTGATGGGCAAGTCGCCCGCCGCTTTCGA